>NZ_UHIO01000001.1:0-205000 GCF_900460315.1 Veillonella criceti
TTTCTACTTATGCAACTTGGTGGATTCGTCAGGCTATTACACGGGCTATTGCCGACCAAGCGCGCACAATTCGTATTCCAGTTCATATGGTAGAAACAATTAATAAATTGATTCGTATTTCACGTCAATTATTACAAGATAAAGGCCGTGAACCATTGCCAGAAGAAATTGCAGAAGGTATGGGCATCAGTGTAGAGCGTGTTCGTGAAATTCAAAAAATTGCACAAGAACCAGTGTCTTTAGAAACACCTATTGGTGAAGAAGAAGACTCTCATTTGGACGATTTTATTGAAGACCAAGATGCTATTGCGCCAGATGATGCTGCTAGTTATATCTTGTTAAAAGAGCAAATTGAAGATGTATTCTCTTGCTTGACGGAACGAGAACAGCAAGTTTTAGTGTTGCGCTTTGGTTTAAAAGATGGCAAACCACGGACATTAGAAGAGGTGGGTCAGCATTTTAATGTTACCCGTGAACGTATTCGTCAGATCGAAGGTAAGGCATTGACTAAACTTCGTAATCGAGGTAAACGAGATAAAATTAAAGACTTCTTATAATTTCATTGACGGCAATAAGTTATTTTGTGTATAATAATTTGGTGGAGTACTACGGTATTTCCCTATGGGCCTATAGCTCAGGGGTAGAGCAACCGGCTCATAACCGGTCGGTCCCTGGTTCGAACCCAGGTGGGCCCACCAACTTTTGTAAAAATAAACCGCTTATACAACGTGATAGTTGTATAAGCGGTTTTTAGTTATGGTAAAATAAATATGTGATAAAAAGGTCCAATATGTTCAGTAAATATTTTAACGTATTTATTGTTCTTAAGGATATACTAATATTTAAGAGTAGTTTTATGTTACATAGTGTCATGCTATGTAGTGTTATGTTACATAGTGTTATATAAAGGAGTCATTGTGACAATAAAAAAGCTAACGAACCGTTTAGAAGCGGTATTTACACTAATACCTAAAGCAATAGCTATTGCCGATATTGGTACAGATCATGTTATTTAGCGGTTGAATTAATACAACGTGGTCGTGCTGATCGAGTGGTAGCGGGTGATGTGCACAAGGGGCCATTGGAGTCCGCTAAAGCATATGTAAAATCTAATGGACTGGAAGATCGAATTGATTGTCGTTTGGGCGACGGTTTGCAGGTTACTGAGTCTGGTGAATTGCAAGGAGCCGTACTTTGTGGCATGGGGTTTTCTCATGCGGGATATTATTGAAGCAGGCCCTGAACTATTAGATTTTTATGTATTACAGCCTCAAAATGGGCAAGCTGAATTGCGACAATTTTTAGTGAAAAAAGAGTATAAAATTGTAAAAGAAATTTTGGTAGAAGATATGGGCAAACTATATCAAGCACTATTAGCTGTTAAAATCGAACGATTACCTGAATATGTAAGTGACATAACCTTAAGTATGCAAGATGTATATGAAAAGTTACCATTAGATTCCTTACTTTGGTCAGTGGGCGCTTTATTAGCACAGGAACGCCCGCCATTATGGAGTAAGTATATAGAGCGACTTATTTATTTACGTCAGATTGCTTTAGATAATATGTCGAAAGAATTAGCAAATACAGAAAAGTATAAACTGTTGGAAAAAGAGATTGCAGAATTGGAGGTATTATGATGAATGAGATATTTGATGAAACGAATGAGCAAATTGTCATAGCAAAAGAACAAACAGATAATAAAAAACAAACAGTTGTAGCAAAAGAATCGTTAACTACAGTAAAAGAAGGGGGCGCCACAGTTAGCGTAAAGCAAATCGGTCACATTGTAGAGGCTTTGGCCACCTACGCATTTAGCAGAATCTTGGGATAATGTAGGTCTTATGGTGGGACAACAACAGACCGAAGTGACAGGAATTTTAACAGCCCTTGATGTAACGGATGAAAGTTGTGGAGGAAGCTATCGCTAAAGGCTGTAATTTAATTGTCCAGTCATCATCCGCTAATTTTAAAGGTCTAAAACAAGTAACGGATGATACCGCATTAGGGCGTTTAGTTATAAATTAATTAGTCATAAGATAGCTGTTTATAGTGCGCATACGAACTTAGATATTGCTTCTGGTGGACTAAATGATTTAGCAGCGGCTCAAATTGGGCTAGGGCAAGTAACAGGCCTTGAAAAAAGTCCATGAAGAAGGGCTGTATAAAATTGTTGTTTTGTACCCACTACGCACACGGACGCTGTATTAAACGCTATGGGCGATGCAGGGGCTGGACATATTGGTAATTATAGTCACTGTACATTTCACAGTGAAGGAACTGGCACATTTTTTACCTTTAGAAGGAACACATCCATATATTGGGGCTGTTGGTGAAATTACAAAAGTAGCCGAAAATCGGTTGGAAACGATTGTTCCTAAAGCTCAATTAGCTACTGTCCTTGACGCAATGAAAGAAGCTCATCCATATGAGGAAGTGGCCTATGAAGTATATCGATTAGCTGAGCCAGCACAGGTGGCAACAATTGGGGCGCCTTGGTGTATTAGCTGATACTTTAAGCTGGGAAGCCTTTGTAGAATTAATAAAAGCTGCTTTTCCGCAAGGTCGTGCACGTTTTGGTGGCGCTAAAGTGGCGGCGATTACTAACGTTGCTCTTTGTACTGGCTCTGGTGCTGAATTTATAAAAGCTGCGGCTAAGGCTGGTGCACAGGCTTATGTGACAGGTGATGTGAAATATCATGATATGCAATAGCTAAGGAATTGGGCATTTTGGTGGCTGATGTAGGGCATTTTGGTACGGAAGTAGGGGCGTCCTCTTTACTGGCTGCCCATATTGAAATGAAATTACGAGAACAGAGTATAACAACGATTCCTGTTCATATCAGTGAAACACAAAAAGACTTTTTCTTTGCATAATCGACATCCTTAGATGTGCTATCTGTTCATATTAATTTTGAGAAAAAGATAATGACCTAATATCTTGTATCTGCTAGACTTTAAGTAGCAAGTATGAAAGGTGATTGCGAGCGTAAGTTCGAGGAAAGTCCGAGCTCCGCAGGGCAGGATGCCGGATAACGTCCGGCGTGGGTAACCATAGGGAATAGTGCCACAGAAAAGTAAACCCGCCGCTTTAGCGGTAAGGGTGGAACGGTGTCGGTAAGAGCGCACCAGCAATGCAGTAATGTATTGGCTCGGTAAACCCCATCCGGAGCAAGGCCGAATAGGAAAGGGATAAGGGTGGCCCGCCTACCTTTCGGGTTGTGCCGCTTGAGCCTATAGGCAACTATAGGCCTAGAAAGATAATCACCACTGCGCAAGCAGAACAGAACTCGGCTTATTGATTGCTTGCTTAAAACCGCTCCTTGGGGCGGTTTTATTTTGTCTAGTCATTATCATTTAAAGAAAATGATTGATTTTTGACTAAACATTGTCGCCGTCATCATACAATTAAAAGTATACAAAGAGGATATGGTATAAGGAGGAATTAGTAATGGCAGTAACAAAAATTGAAAGTTTAGAAGCTTTGGAGACCCTGTTAAAAGACTCTTCAAAAGTTGTGGTAGCTGATTTTTGGGCTACCTGGTGCAAACCTTGCGAATTGATGAATCCTGAAATCGAAAAGTTAGCGGAAGATATGAAAGATGATCTTGATGTGGTAACCATTGATGTAGAAGCACTCAAAGACGTAGCTTGAAATACAATATCCAGGGTATTCCGACATTGATTTGCTTTAAAAATGGTAAAGAAAAAGATCGCATTGCTGGGTATAAACCAGCTCCTATTGTAGAAGGGTTGATTCGCTCCATTATAAAATAAAGCGATAAAGTATATAGTTAACTTTCAAGAGTATAGCAAGTTTTTATGATATATTCTATAGAAATTAAAACCGTAACGTGTTATACTATCAATACTATTTAATAAAAGATTTATTTAATGTTTAACAAACGGACAGTAAAGTTATTGCAAGCAAGGGGGGTCCACCTGTGAAAGAAAAGACAAATAGTCTGTGGAAATTGTTCCAGGAACGTAAACTCAGTCGCCGCACATTTATGAAGACCTGTGTGGCTTTGACCGCCATTTTAGGCCTACCACCAACAGTATTGAATAAAGTTGTTGAGGCAGCCGATACGAAAGAGTTGCCAACAGTTATTTGGTTACATGGTCATGAGTGTACAGGTTGTGACGAATCGTTTATTCGTTCTACATCGCCATTTGCATCAGATGTGGTATTGAATATGATTGCTTTAGAATATGATGACACATTGGCTGCAGCAGCGGGGGCTCCTTTTGAAGCACATTTACATAAACTATTGACTGAAAAGAAAGGTCAATATGTATTAGCTGTTGAAGGTGGCGTACCTCTTGATGACAATGGTACCTATTGTATGGTAGGTGGTCGTCCTTTTGTTGATGTGTTAAAAGAATGCGCTGAAGGGGCTGCATTTATCATTGAATATGGTTCCTGTGCGGCTTGGGGCGGTGTACAGGCTGCGAAACCAAACCCTACGAATACTGTGTCAGTTTCGAGTGTCATTTCAGGTAAGAAAATTATTAAAGTACCTGGGTGTCCACCAATCCCAGAAGTTATGACGGGTGTGATTATGCATTATGCATTATTTGGTGAAATTCCACCACTTGATGTGGAAGGACGTCCAAAACAATTCTATGGTAATCGCATTCACGATACTTGTTATCGCCGACCATTTTTTGATTCGGGGCTCTTTGTTGAAAAGTTTGACGATGAAGGGGCTAAAGCTGGTTGGTGTTTATACAAGATGGGTTGCCGCGGTCCAGTTACTTACAATTCATGTGGTAACTTGCGCTGGTGGAACGGTTTATCCTATCCAATTCAATCTGGTTCTGGTTGTATTGGTTGTAGTGAAAAAGGCTTTTGGGATAATGACAACTTCCATCAACGATTACCTCAAGTTCAAGTGGCTAATACCATTACGACGGCTGATACGATTGGTACCATTGCAGGTTTAACTGCGTTTGGTGCTGTAGTAGCCCATGGTGGTGTTACCTTGGCTAAACATAAATATGATACGATTCAATTAGAAAAGAAATATCAAGAAGAGCTTGATGCGCAGAAGGCCGCTAAAGAACAGGCTAAGAATGAAGGAGGTAACCACTAATGAAACGTGTAGTTGTAGATCCGATCACTCGTATTGAAGGTCATTTACGAGTTGAAGTCAATGTTGATGAAGCAACGGGGAAAGTAGAAGACGCGTTATCCAGTGGTACGGCTTGGCGTGGTATTGAGTTAGTAGCAAAAGATCGTGATCCACGAGATGTGTGGGCGTTCGTACAACGTATTTGTGGTGTATGTACATCGACTCATGCATTAGCTTCTTTACGCTCTGTGGAAGATGCATTAAAAATTGAAATTCCTAAGAATGCGAATTATATTCGAAATATTATGCATAGTTGTTTAGATGCTCATGACCATATTGTACATTTCTATCACTTGCATGCGCTTGACTGGGTGAGTCCTGTAGAAGCATTAAAAGCAGATCCTGCTAAGACCGCTGCTTTACAAGAAACCGTACTTAAAACATATAATTTAAGTGGCCTTGAACCAGCTGAAACACAGTCCACTACATCGGCGTATCCAAAAGAATTTCCTAAAGGCAATGCAACGTACTATGCAGCTGTTCAAGGGAAAATTAAAAAGATTGTTGAAAGTGGTCAATTAGGTATTTTTGCTGCACAATGGTGGGACCATCCAGATTATCAATTATTACCGCCAGAAGTTCATTTGATGGGCGTGGCTCATTACTTGAATATTTTGGATAAACAGCGTGATATTGTTACACCACATGTTGTGTTTGGTGGGAAAAATCCACATCCACATTATATTGTTGGTGGTATGCCTTGTTCCATCTCTATGGATGATATGAATGCGCCTGTCAATTCGGCTCGTTTAGCTGTTGTTGATGAATCGATTGCATTAGCGAAAGATTTGGTTAATTACTTCTATCTTCCAGACGTATTGGCGATTGGTCAGATTTATGCAAAAGCAGGTATGGTTGATGGTGGCGGCCTATCTAAGAAACGTGTGCTTGCTTACGGTGATTATCCAGATGAACCATACAGTGGTATTCAAAATGGTGATTATTTCAAAAAATGCTTAGTTCGTGCTAATGGCGTTGTTGAAGATTTTGGTCTTGGCGTAGATAAAGCAAAATTCATTCCACTTGAAGGGGAAGACCTTATGAATCCAGACTTCTTGTCAGAAGAAGTGGAACATTCTTGGTATGAGTATCCTGATGGTAAGAAGACAATTCATCCATCAGAAGGGGTTACGAAACCAAATTATACAGGCCCTAAAACAGGGACTAAAGAACATTGGGAATTCCTTGATGAAACGAAGAAATATTCTTGGATTAAATCACCAACCTTTAAAGGGAATGCTTGTGAAGTAGGTCCTTTGGCTAAGTATATTATTGTATATACAAAAGTAAAACAAGGTATTATTAGTAATCCATCCTGGGCTGAACAGATGATTGTTAAGCAGATTGATACAGTATCTTCTGTTTTAGGTGTACCTGCTCATGTATGGATGTGTAGTACCGTAGGTCGTACGGCTTGTCGTTGTTTAGATGCACAAGTAGCTGTTAATATGAGTCAATATTTCTTTAATAAATTAGTGACGAATATTAAAGGCGGCGATACAGCTGTAGCGAATACAAAAAACTTTGACCCTAATACATGGCCAAAAGAAGCAAAAGGGGTTGGCTTAGTCGATGCGCCTCGTGGTGGTTTAGGTCACTGGTGTGATATTAAAGATGGTAAAACAAGCAATTACCAGTGTATTGTACCAACAACTTGGAATGCATGTCCTAAGACAATTGCTAATGAACATGGGGCCTACGAATCCAATATGATGGATACGAAAGTTAAAATCGCCGACAAACCACTTGAAATTTTGAAAGGGATTCATTCCTTTGACCCTTGCTTAGCTTGTGCAACGCACTTGTATAACAAGAAGGGTGAAAAAATCATCTCCGTTAATACAGATGCTATGTGCAAATAATAGGGGGGATTTAGATGTTTGAACAACCGGACAAAAAGCCGTATCGCGTATTTAGTCTGTGGTTGCGTATATTCCATTGGACGATGGTACTGTGCGTAACTTTCCTATTCTGGACAGGTCTATATATTGGTGATCCAGGGTTTAGTATGTTTGTAGGTCGTGAACCGGCAGAAGCTATTAACAGCTGGTTTTCTATGGAAATGATTCGCCGTGTTCATTTTGGTTTTGCGTTTATTTTGATTTTTGCGTTTGTGTTCCGTATTTACGGCGCCATTCGCTATCGTGGTGATCGTTTGTTACCAAAATTCCGTAGCCGTTTATATTGGGATGGTCTTAAACAAACGACGTTACATTATTTGATGTTGCCACGTCAGGAAGAACATCGAGTGCTACGTAACTCGTTAGCGCGTACAAGCTACTTGCTAGTGTATATTATGATGTTCCTTGAAATTTGTACTGGTCTTGCGATGTATTCGCAGATTAATCCAAATAGTTGGTTGGCCATTGTGTTTAATCCAATTAATTTGATGTTTAACGAATATGATATTCATATGGTACATCACTATATTGCGTGGTTCTTCTTGCTCTTTACTGTAGCTCATGTATACTTGGCATTCCGTGAAGATGTTATGGAAGAATCTGGCGAAGTGTCTAGTATGGTATCTGGTATGAAATTCTATCCAGAAGACCCAGAAGATATTGAGGATTTATATGGTAAACGACAGTAATATTACGCTCTTAGGCGTAGGTAATATATTACTCACTGATGAAGGTTTAGGTGTTCACGTAGTGCGTCAAATGGAAGAAGAATATTCTTTTTCCCCTGAAATTAATATCGTTGATGGTGGCACTATGGGCATGGAATTATTAAGCTATATGCGAGGTATGACTAAACTGTTGTTGGTAGATGCTGTAAATGGTGGTGAAACACCAGGCACGGTTTATGAATTTCCACACCAACAGACAGAAGATTATTTTACCGGTAATATTTCAGTTCATGAAGTAGGGATGCAGGATATTTTACGCATTCGTGCCTTACAAGAAAAACCTCTTGAAGATGCGACAGTAATCGGTGTAGAACCTGAAAGTCTAGACATTGGGTTAATGCCAACTGAAACAGTACAAGCCGCTTTGCCGGAGGTAAAACAACGTATTATTCGGCAATTAGAAACTTGGGGAATTGAGGTAACTGAGATAACAGAGGTAACAGAGCGATGATAGAGCATTATGGCAATGTACAGGCCATTTTAAAAGAACTTCAATTAGCGTTAAAGCGTCTGCGTGAAACGGGTGAAACTCACACCATTTATATTGAAAAGACGGGTTTAACGATGGAGGAACAAGTGGAGGTCATGGAAACTTTAGGTCGTGGCTCCATTACGATTAATTTTACAGAGACCGATCAACCTGTTGAATGGTATGAAACGCAATTTTCTGGTATATGGTTAGGCACATTCCGCAATGCGCGGGATGAAGCTATTGTATATACCGTAGAAGTTGGTCGTTATCCAAGTCTTTGTGGTGCGTTTGATGAAGATATTGAAACGGCTGAAGACGAATTACAAACTTGGATTGATGCGGCAGGGCTATAGCTTGAGGCTGTAACAGATTGTAGAATGATATTCTATGAGTTTGTTGCAGCCTTTTTTGTATGTATAAGAGCTTATTTACTTAAAGTAATCATAATTTTATAAAAATAAGAGCATTAATATAAGTGTTGTATGAAGAAAAATAGGGAGTTAACCGATATACCATTGCTTTTATTCATGAAGTTATCACCTAAAATGGCTTTTTTACATGAAAAACTCATGTTTGAAATTGAGTTTTCTAATGGTTGAAAAACTGAAAACTATGATTTAGTTTTCGGTTTTGAGTGAAAATAAAAATCAAAAAGAGGTTGTATGCCCTATAAATACAAAGTTTCTAAGATGTTTAGGATTACTAATAAATAATTACAGTTAATTTAGGGAATATATGGGTTAAATGAAGTTTTGGTACTTTCATTTTGAGTTTAGTTTTCATTGGTAAGATGTGTCCATAGGTTAGTTCAGACAACGAAACAACTAAGACAAAAGAAGCAATAACAATACATTGCGAGGAAACTTGGACACTCCAATTTAAATTATTATTCTTTAATTAGTCTGTTTCAGAATCTAAACAAATCTAATATTTTAGAAAATTGTTTTTATTCCGAAAGGGGCAATTAATTATGAAAAAACGTTTTGCAGCCGTATTCGCAGCAACTGCTGTACTTGGTGTAACTACTGCTTTCGCAGCTAATCCATTCTCTGATGTAACTCCTAATGATTGGGCATACCAAAGTGTAGCGCAATTAGCACAAGCTGGTGTAATCAATGGTTACCCAGATGGCACTTTCAAAGGCCAGAACAACATCACTCGTTACGAAATGGCTCAAATGGTAGCTAAAGCTATGGCGAATGAATCTCGTGCTAATGCAGAACAACAAGCTATGATTAACCGTTTGGCTAATGAATTCTCTGAAGAATTAAATAACTTAGGTGTTCGCGTTGCTGACTTAGAAAACAAAGTAGGTAATGTAAAAGTAACTGGTGACGCTCGTCTTCGTTATGAAGGTTCCGATACAAAAGGAATGATTAGCTCTGAAAATAAAGATAAAAAATCTTTATTCGATATGCGTGGCCGTGTACAATTCAATGCTAACGTAAATGACAATACATCCGCTGTTATCCGTGTAACAAGTGGTGATATGGAATTTGGCGATGCTAAAAACTCTGCTGATGTAGAATTTGATCGCGTATATGTAGCTCATAAATTTGGTAAAGATACAACCGCTGTAGCTGGTCGTTTCGGTGCTGTAGTTGGTAATGGTTTAGTATACGATGATACATTCGATGGTGCTGGCCTTACTTATGACAACGGTAACTTCTCCGCAACTGCTGCTTATGGTTCCTTCATGGAAGGCGGCTTATTTGATAATGCAGACAATAGCCGTAAATATGCTACTGGGTATAATTTTACTGATGAAACTGCTGATAGCAACCCAACTGTTACTATCTTACAGGCAAAAGGTAAACTTGGTGAACATGCAACCTTAGGTGGTTTCTATACCTTTGGGAATAAGAACTTTGATAATGACATCTACGGTGGTTCCTTAGACCTTAACTTTGATAAAGTTTGGATCGGTGGTGAATATGCAACATTCGCTGATGAAGATGGTGTTGTAAAATCTGATGATAAAGATGCATGGGTAGCTGGTATTGGTTATGGTGACTATGATATTGCTAAACAAGGTACTTGGGGTGTTAAAGTTCAATACTTTGATGAAGGTAAATACTCTCCAGTAGTAAGCTCCACTTGGAATCAGCCATACAACAGCGATTACAAAGCTTGGATGGCTAGCGTTGATTACGCATTAGCTGATAATGTAGGTCTTTCTGGTTACTATACATTTAATGCAGAAGACCAAAGCGGTAATGAATTAGGTGATTACTACCGTGCAGAATTAAACTACAAATTCTAATAGAAAAAAATAGATAAATTATCGAATAGTTAGATTATGTTGAAAAATATTTTTATAAAAATATTTGAGAAAGTAATGTAACTTAAAATTCAAAAAAGACAGTTAACTTAAGGGTTAACTGTCTTTTTATTTATTGAGAATAAAACTGATATAGGGCAGTTGAGTTTTTCAAAAGCTTTACAAAGTGAATTTTGTGTGATACTATAGCTGTAGATTCAGTGAAGTACCAAAAGTTGTTGACTGAGAAACGTAAGTCACTTGTGAGGAAACATGGACACTCCATTTAAGATTACGGAGTATTGGAAAATAACGAGTAGGGACTAAACAGAATCATTGTATATTATTTTTCTGTTTTTTACCGAAAGGGGTAATTACAATGAAAAAACGTTTTGCAGCCGTATTTGCAGCAACAGCTGTACTTGGCGTAACAACTGCATTCGCAGCTAACCCATTCTCCGATGTAACTCCTAACGATTGGGCATACCAGAGCGTAGCTCAATTAGCAGCAGCTGGTGTAATCAACGGTTACCCAGATGGCACTTTCAAAGGCCAGAACAACATCACTCGTTACGAAATGGCTCAAATGGTAGCTAAAGCTATGGCTAACGAAGCTCGTGCAAACGCTGAACAACAAGCTTTGATTAACCGTTTAGCTGACGAATTCTCCAGCGAATTAAACAACTTGGGCGTTCGTGTTGCTACTTTGGAAAACAAAGTTGGTAATGTAAAAGTTACTGGTGATGCTCGTCTTCGTTATAAAGGCTTTGAAGAGAAAGGTAACTTTGAAGATAATAAAGACAATTCTCGCTACAATAAAAAATCTCAGTTTGATTACCGTGGCCGTGTACAATTCAATGCAACTGTAAATGAAAATACTTCTGCAGTTGTTCGTATTTCTACAGGCGATACTGAATTTGGTGATTCTCAAGATACTGATGTGACATTTGATCGTGTATATGTGGCACATCAATTTGGCGAAGATACTACTGGTGTAGTTGGCCGTTTTGGTGCAGTTGTTGGTAATGGTTTAATCTATGATGACGCTTTTGATGGTGCTGCTTTAGCATACGATAATGGTAACTTCCAAGCATTAGCAGGCTATGGTTCTTTCGTTAAAGGCGCTTTTAAATCTCTAAAAGATATTAATAAAGATGGCTATACTAATGCAGATGACAACTTAAAAGTAACTTTACTTCAAGCTAAAGGGAAACTTGGTGAACATGTTACTTTAGGCGGTTTCTATGCATTCACTAATGATAATGGTGAGCTTTATAGCAATGAATTAAAATTAAAAGATGATGCTGATATCTATGGTGGTTCCTTAGATCTTAACTTTGATAAAGTTTGGATTGGTGGCGAATATGCTACATTCTCTGAAGATGCAGCTAATAAAGATTATGGTAATGATGCTTGGGTAGCTGGTATTGGCTTTGGTAATTATAACATCAAAGAACAAGGTACTTGGGGCGTTAAAGTTCAATACTTTGATCTTGCAGAAGTTTCCCCTGTATTTAGCTCTACTTGGAATCAACCATATGATAACGATTATAAAACATGGATGGCTACAGTAGATTATGCACTAGCTAATAACGTTGGCTTATCTGCATACTGGGCATTCAATGGTGAAGAACAAGATGGTACTGATGTAGGTGACTTCTATCGTGCAGAATTAAACTACAAATTCTAATTTTATAAATTAGTGAACAGTTTAATCTAATTTAATACTAAAAGGCAATTCTGTTTTAACAGGATTGCCTTTTTAAAATTTCTTTATTAAATGTTAGGGTTATAGGACAAAATGGGGCTCTTTGTCAAATTTTGGCTCTTTGTCAAATTTTGGGGCGCTAAAGAGATTATGCACTCTTGGAAAGGACATGCAAGGCTTATAGGACAAAAAGTGTGTGTGAAAACCACTATAACATCAGTAACCATCTGTGTTTATAGCGGTTTAATCTTTTTCTTCCGAACTTTGAGGGTGGACAAAAGTGTGTGTAAAATGTGCTATAAACCCTTGCCAGAACTGGGCTAACTATCATTTAATCTTCTTAAAATACGAGTTTTTGAGGAGAAGATTATGAGAATAGCAAAATGTCCTAATTGTGGAAGAAAATCTATAAAACACGGTATATTGAAATCAGGTTCGCAAAGATGGTTTTGTAAAGGGTGCAAAGTAGCATTTACTTTACAAATAGATACTCAGGCAAAGTCATTTAAAAGTTTTTTAAATTGGTTATTTAGTAAAGAAGTCCAAAAGGATATGCTTGGTCAAGGACATACTTTTAGGCGCTCTACAAAGCGGTTTTGGAGTCTTTGGCCACTTCCTCCAAAGATTGATGAACCTAGAGATGTTGTGTATGTTGATGGGATTTACCTTTCAAGAAAACTCTGTGTTTTAATCTGTTGTGATGATATGCATGTATTAGGGTGGTATGTGTGTAGAACTGAAAATTCTAGAGCTTGGACTTGCTTAATAGAACGGATTGCTGAACCAAAGGTAGTCATATCTGATGGTGGTCCAGGGTTTGCAAAAGCACTTAAGAGCGTGTGGCCTTTGGCAAGTCATCAGAGATGTTTATTTCATGCTTTTTGCCAAGTTAGACGATATACAACAAGTCGCCCTAAGACAATGGCGGGTAGAGATTTATATTTGATTGCACGTGAGTTATTTTGGGTGAAAACATCAGAATCTGCTTGTGCATGGATTGAAAAACTAAGAAATTGGAGAACCGTGTATAATACGTTTCTCCAAGAAATGACTACCGATGAAAATGGTAATAAACGCTCTACTCATGAGCGTTTATTAAAAGCTGAAAGTTCCTTATTAAAGCTTGTTAAACAGCATACTTTATTTACTTTTATTGAGATGGCAGATATTTCAGTGCCTACAACTAATAACTACATAGAGGGTGGCGTAAACGCACAATTAAGAGATATGTTAAGATCACATAGAGGATTATCTCTTGAGAGACGATTAAAAGCGGTCTATTGGTGGTGCTATATGCACTCACCTAGACCGCTTTCTATATCTGAAATATTAAAAGTTATGCCCACAGATGAATCTATTTCGCTTATCTATCAACGATTTAATGAACGAAATAAAGTAGATTATTCTATCCCTCAATGGGGTGATGGACTTGCATGGAATGAGCTTCATAAATCTACAGAATTTCCTACTTATTGGGATTAGCCACACACACTTTTTGTCCTATAACCCACATGCAACGTAGTTGTTGCGTGTCCTTTTTCTGTATTAATGAATAAAATCCGGTTACGAAATCGTTCAAAGTTTTGTAGACCAAACGAACAACGTTTAAGAGCCTTTATTTTGTTGTTATAGCCTTCTGTAAAGCCATTTGAATAGGGTAAAGTTAAGGCATTAATAATTTCATTTCGCCAAAAGTTAAAGGTCTTTAAGAGTGATTGAAATTCAGGTAAATCAGAACTAGCGACTAAGGAGAGCCATTGATCGAGGGCCCATTGTAAATTTGCGTTATCTTTAAATTTTAAAACGCGAGAAAATGCTTGTTTTAGTGAATAGGCACGATGTAATCGTGGCGAATAATGGAACATATCCATAAGCTTGTTAAACTCTTTATCTGTTAATGCTTCAAAGTGTTTAATTAGTATTCGTTTATTGGTTTTAAAGGTACGACTTACATTACATAATGAATTTTGTTCTGACTTACGTACACGTTCTAATGCAAAGGTAACTAGGCGTATTAGGTGGAACCTATCAGCTACAATTTCCGCATGAGGGAACCAAGTTTTCATAACAGCACGAAATTGAAGTGACATATCCATAGTAATGTATTTTACGTTGTTTCGAATGTATCTAGGAAATTGAGCAAAGTATTTAGCTAATTCTGTAGTATCTCGTTTGGGCAAGATATCGAGTATTTTATGAGATTCTGGATCAGTAAGAATGACCTGGTATTTCTGACCCGCTGCATTTCCTTTGAACTCATCAATAGATAATACGGTTGGCAAGTTGCTAGGCCGACTATACTTAATTTCTCTAAAGATTCTGAGTACTTGGTTTATGCTTACATGGCAATGGTTAGCAACAGCTTTGAAGGATGTTATCTCAGAGAGTTGTTGACATATTACTTCACGAAGTCTCGGGGTTGTTCTAAGATAGTGAGTAGAAAACTCTGTTTTTTCATTGAAAGTACGTCCACACGTGCATATATAGCGACGCTGACGATATAAGAGCAGGATTGATTTTTCATTCGCCGTAGTATGCTGAATTTTGCGGTTAGTATAGCCTTTAATTCGTGTAGTTTGTGAATGGCAATTAGGGCATCTATGAGGACGTACGGGACTTTCTACGTAAAGTAAGTATTCTGAGCGGGTTTCACGCATATTTTTAATATATTCTGCTTTAATTCCGAGTAAATTTCCTATATAATTAAGTGTAGACATATTAAGTAAACATCCTTTCATAATGGTTTCGTCGCTTTTATTGTAACGGATTTTATTCAATATGTCTTTTTTTATATAAAAAAGTAGGCCCAAGAGGACACGCAGTTTGCGTTTCTCTTTAGCGCCCCAAAATTTGACAAAGAGCCGATTAAAAGCGGTCTATTGGTGGTGCTATATGCACTCACCTAGACCGCTTTCTAGGGTTATAGGACAAAATGTGTTGCTGATTAGTCCCAATAATTATCAGGAAGAGAATCATAATTATGCAAATCACCCCAAAGAATAGCATCTCCCCAAGTAGGAATTGAAGCTTCTAATTGGGCTTTGGTACTCATATCGGAATAAAGCTTCGCAATACTCTTGTCTGTAGGCATTACTTTTAAAATTTCAGAAGCTGAAAGCGGTTTCGGTGAGTGTAAATAACACCACCAAAAAACCGCTTTTATTCTTCTTTCAATAGATAGCCCTCTATGGAATCTAAGCATGGCTCTGAGTTGAGCATTAACAGCTCCTTCAATCCGATTATTAGTTGCTGGAAGGTTCCGCGCCTCGGCAAAAGGACTCTCAAGATAAGTAAATAACGTATTCGTTTTTACAAGTCTAATTAACGAGTATTCAGCCTTAAGTAAACGCTCATGAGTAGGTCTAAGAGTTCCTGATTCGTCTCTGGTCATTTCACTCAAAAACTCTTTATGCTTTATTTTCCAATTAGTTAATCTAGTAATCCAAATAACAGCTTGATCTTTACTCTCTATATGTAACAAATCTTTAGCAAGGGTATATAATTCAAATCCTGCCAAAGTTTTAGGCCTGCTAGTTGTATACTTCTTTACCTGACAAAATGCATGAAACGTACACCGCTGATGTTTGGCTTTCGGCCAAACTTTTTTTAATGCTTTTTTAAAACCTGTTCCACCATCTGAAACAACTAGAATGGGCTCTCTGATTCGTCTCAATAAAGCTTCCCAAGCTTTAGAATGTTCATAACGACAAAGATACCATCCTAGAACATGTTTTTCGTCACAGCAAATAAGAATGCAGGCTTTCTTAGATAAATAAATTCCATCAACAAATACAATATTTCGTTGTTCTTCTATTTTAGATGGCATAGGCCATATATCCCAAAACACGGATGACTTTCTACGAAACGTATGGCCTTTACCAGGCATTACCTTTTGACTTTGTTTACTAAATAACCAATTTTGAAATATCTTTAACTGCTTAGCTGAATTATCTATTGTATAGATAAAGGAAGACTTACAATGATTACAATACCAACGTTGAGTTCCGGCACTTGTCTTTCCATTCTTTTTACACGAAAATCCACAATTAATACATTTTATACGCATGACTATGCAATCCTCCTAAATTTATTATTTCTAGGAAGATAAAACCTCATTTAAGTCAGTAATTGCAAGTGCTTTCAGCATTTTTAGCAACACATTTTGTCCGACCTCTAACTTCTTCAAAAAAACTTAAAAAGGCGATGAGCCTAGATAACTACTAGGTTCATCGCCTTTTACAGCAACACATTTTGTCCTATAACCCGCTTTCTATATGTACAGCCGAATAGGCATGACTAATCGGCTGTACATACAAAAACAACCACTCCCAAAGGAAGTGGTTGTTTTATGGTTCTATAATTTATTTTGGGGCGCTAAAGAGAAACGCAAACTGCGTGTCCTCTTGGCGCCTACTTTTTTATATAAAAAAAGACATATTGAATAAAATCCGTTACAATAAAAGCGACGAAACCATTATGAAAGGATGTTTACTCAATATGTCTACACTTAATTATATAGGAAATTTACTCGGAATCAAAGCAGAATATATAAAAAATATGCGTGAAACTAGCTCAGAATACTTACTTTACGTAGAAAGTCCTGTACGTCCTCATAGATGCCCTAATTGCCATTCACAAACTACACGAATAAAAGGCTATACTAACCGAAAAATTCAGCATACTACAGCGAATGAAAAAACCATTCTTCTCTTATATCGTCAACGTCGTTATATATGCACGTGCGGACGCACTTTCAATGAAAAAACAGAGTTTTCTTCTCGCTATCTTAGAACAACCCCAAGACTTCGTGAAGTAATATGTCAACAACTCTCTGAAGTAACATCTTACCAAGCTGTGGCTAAGCATTGCCATGTAAGCGTAAACCAAGTACTAAGAGTCTTTAACGAAATTAACTATAGTCGCCCCTCAACACTACCACCTGTACTATCTATTGATGAATTCAAAGGCAATGCAGCTGGTCAAAAATACCAAGTCATTCTTACTGATCCAGAAACGCATAAAATACTAGATATTCTGCCTAAACGAGATACTACGGAACTAGCGAAATACTTTGCTCAATTCCCTAGATATATACGAAATAATGTAAAATACATCACAATGGATATGTCTCTTCAATTTCGTTCGGTTATGAAATCTTGGTTCCCCAAGCTGAAATTGTAGCCGATAGATTTCACTTAATACGGTTAGTTACCTTTGCCTTAGAGCGGGTACGCAAAGTAGAGCAAAATCTATTATGTAATGTAAGTCGTACATTTAAAGCCAATAAACGAGTATTAACTAAACGCTTTGAATCATTAACAGACAAAGAGTTTACTAAACTTATGGATATGTTTCATTATTCGCCCCGATTACATCGTGCCTATACACTAAAACAATCCTTTTCTCATGTTTTAAAATTCAAAGATAAAGAAAATATTCAATGGGCCATTGATCAATGGCTATCCTTAGTTGAGGCTTCTGAATTACCTGAGTTTCAATCACTCTTAAAAACATTTACATTTTGGAGAACCGAAATTATTAATGCCTTAACATTACCCTATTCCAATGGCTTTACAGAAGGTTGTAACAACAAAATAAAAGTACTAAAGCGGTGTTCGTTTGGTTTACAAAACTTTGAACGATTTCGTAACCGGATTTTATTCATTAATGCTAAAAAAGGACACGCAACAACTATGTCGCATGTCCTTTCCAAGAGTGCATAATCTCTTTAGCGCCCCAAAATTTGACAAAGAGCCTGTTTTATTTTGACTACATATTAAAGCCTTATCAAATAAGATTAGAATTTGTAGTTTAATTCTGCACGGTAGAAGTCACCAAGGTCATTGCCATCTTGATCTTCGCCGTTAAATGCCCAGTAGCCAGAAAGACCTACGTTTTCAGCCAATGCATAATCTACTGTAGCCATCCAAGCTTTGTAATCGCTATTATATGGGTTATTCCAAGTGGAGCTAATTACAGGAGAATGTTTAGCTAAATCAAAGTATTGAACTTTAACACCCCAAGTACCTTGTTCTTTGATGTTATAGTTGCCAAAACCAATACCTGCAATCCAAGCATCATTGCCATCATTTTCACCATCAGTGGCAATTTTTTTACCAAATGCTTCAATTGTATCGTCAGAGAATGTAGCATATTCGCCACCAATCCAAACTTTATCGAATTGAAGATCTAAGGAACCACCATAGATATCAGTGTCAATATCTTTATTACCAAAAGCGTAGAAACCACCTAAAGTTGCATGTTCACCTAAATTACCTTTAACTTGTAACAACGTTACAGTTGGGTTAGTTTTAGTAGTGTTATTTTCGAAATCAACACCAGCATCTTGGATGAAGAAGTCGTCTTCTAAATCACTGTTATCATAGTTCTGGAATAGATTACCAGTTTGGAAAGAACCATAAGCAGCTAAAGCTTGAATCTTACCATTATCGTATGCTAAAGCAGCACCATCAAAAGTATCATCGTAAATTAAGCCATTACCAACAACTGCACCAAAACGACCAATTACAGCACTAGTGTCTTCACCAAATTGATGAGCAACATATACACGATCAAAAGTTACATCACCAGAATCGTTAGCGTTATGGAATTCACCTGAGCCAACTAAACGTACTACTGCAGAAGTATTATCATTTACGTTAGCATTGAATTGTACACGACCACGGAAGTCAAATTTGGATTTTTTATCTTTATCGCCTTTTACAACATCTTCGTCTTTATCATTAACATCCCAATGAGCGAAGTTACCTTTATCTTCAAAACCTTGGAAACGAAGACGAGCATCACCAGTAACTTTTACGTTACCAACTTTGTTTTCCAAAGTAGCAACACGAACGCCCAAGTTGTTTAATTCGCTGGAGAATTCGTCAGCTAAACGGTTAATCAAAGCTTGTTGTTCAGCGTTTGCACGAGCTTCGTTAGCCATAGCTTTAGCTACCATTTGAGCCATTTCGTAACGAGTGATGTTGTTCTGGCCTTTGAAAGTGCCATCTGGGTAACCGTTGATTACACCAGCTGCTGCTAATTGAGCTACGCTCTGGTATGCCCAATCGTTAGGAGTTACATCGGAGAATGGGTTAGCTGCGAATGCAGTTGTTACGCCAAGTACAGCTGTTGCTGCAAATACGGCTGCAAAACGTTTTTTCATTGTAATTACCCCTTAGGGTACGATAATAGGAAAATTATATAGTATGGTGTTTTAACTTGATGTTTTCATGAGTAATCAATAATGTAGTAGGGAGTGTAACTTCTTCTACCCACCAATGCCAATATTGATATTGATTGGCACGAACCCAATTAGGATATTGTTGATGACAGTACCAATAGAAATGCATTGGAAAG
This sequence comes from Veillonella criceti, assembly GCF_900460315.1. Classification (NCBI taxonomy): domain Bacteria; kingdom Bacillati; phylum Bacillota; class Negativicutes; order Veillonellales; family Veillonellaceae; genus Veillonella; species Veillonella criceti. The sequence goes on from NZ_UHIO01000001.1 coordinate 19,567, forward strand.
TTGGATGGTTTCAATTCTTGCGAATTAGTAGCGATTAGTGTAAGTGGTGTAACTGCTTTTGGTAACAAGGTAGGTAAGAGTGTTAGTAAGTTTTTTTCGATAAGCGATTCCTTATATAGGGTCTTATTAGGGCATGTGAGCGCTTTATGATGGCTTTGTGGACATTGATAGTAAATATAATGAGTGCCTTTATAGTGACGTGTTAGACCAACTAATTTATGATTACAATGAGGGCAGCGTAATAATCCTTTAAATAAATATTTACATGGTATTGTATATTTGGCATATGTATTATTGTTTTCATGTCTATTTTCAGTAGTATTGGTTATATTTGATGGAGGATGCAGTGGTGCTGTGGCACTTGCCATAAGAGGTGAGATTATATTATTAGCACAAGATAAGGGAGATGAGATTGTTTTAGACGACGCGTTTTTTAATAGTTGTTGTACGGTTTCAAATGTTTGTTTATCTATAATGCCGGTTGTATAGTTTTTAATACCGTAAAAGGTGCCGATATATCTTTCATTCCTTAATAATTTAGATATCGCTGGATAGGAACGATGAATATTGTGAATATTGGCTAGATAGTGCATAGTTTTATGAATGGAATGGGTGTTTAGATAGTATTGAAAAATATCTCGAATGATAGGGGCTTGGGCATTTTGAATGATATGCTTATTAGCTATGCTGTAGCCGATAGGCAGTTTACCTGAAATTACTTCGCGTCGTTTAATCTTGTCGGCAAAGACGAAATGAATACGCTCAGAAGTTGTATCTGATTCATTCTGAGCGATAGAGAGTTTGATATTTAGATATAAACGGCCTTGAGCTGTATGGGTATTATATTCCTCTTCCGTAGTTTCCCAAATTACATTATGCTGGTCTAATAGAGCTTGGTAGGTGTAGTAATCGGATACGTTGCGAAACCATCGATCAAGTTTGATGAAAAGGATACAATCAATGTGACCGGCTTTTATATCACGAAGCATACGAGCAAATTCCTTACGACGCCCAGGGCAGCTACGGGCTGTAACACCTTCATCTCGATAGTAATCGACAATTTGGTAATGGTGTTCGTTAGCATATTGACGCAAACGGTTTTCTTGTGCTTGTAAAGAATAGCCTTTCATAGCTTGTTCTTCATGAGATACACGAATATAGAGAGCAACACGTTTCATAAGTATAGTGTAGGTCAATACAAATCAAACATTGATACCGCATCAAGGTGATTGTATTGAACGCCTCCTTTCTTGAATACCGTATGCCACTCGTATTATTTGGGGAAGTTAAATTTAACTTACGTTAATAGCGGTAATTAGTAGTATAGTACTATGTTGATTGTATTCAAGATAGTCGAATAACGTAGTGGAATATGGTATACTTAGTTATAAGCTTTATGTTAAGACATAGTAATAAGAGGTTTATGAATAGCCTTAAAGAATATTGAATTATGAGTAAATGTATATGAGGATTATGATGAGAGATTCTATAAAATTATTGGCCATTGATTTAGACGACACGCTAGTGCGTGATGATAATACTATTTCAGAATATACACGTAAAATATTACAGCAAGCGCAAGATAAAGGCATTCAGATTGTGATTGCTACAGGTCGTATGTATCAGACGGCGCGACCTGTGGGGCTAGCCTTAGGCTTGGGTGATTTGCCAATGATATTGTTTTCTGGTGGGTTAGTACAGCGTATTGAATCGGGTGAAAAACTATGGGAGCAAACCATTCCTGTGCCGATTGCTAAAGAAATATTAGCATTAGCACGTGATAATGATTGGTATGTACAGTCATATGAAACGGATGCGCTATTAGTACATCATGAAACAGAGCAATCTCGTTTTTATGAGAAAACGGTAGGTGCTAAAGCAGTTTATATAGGCGATGATTTATATACTAATGTAACGGGCCCTAATAAATTGTTATTTTTAGAAGAGCCGGCAAAGTTAGAAGTAATTTCTAAGTTATTGCAAGAGAAATATGGAGATGTGCTAGAAATTGTACGCAGTAAGGTGAATTTTTTAGAAATTAACTGTGGTCACTGTACTAAGGGCAGTACGCTAGCTAATATGGTGACAGACTTGGGATTACGGGCTAGCGAGGTGGTAGCCTTTGGGAATTCTCAAAATGATATATCCATGCTTGAATATGCGGGGACTGCTGTGGCGGTAGCGAATGCAGAAGATAATGTGAAAGCAATCGCTCAGATAGTTTGCCCCTCTAATGAAGACGATGGCGTAGCCCATTGGATTGAAGAAAATATATTGTAATGAAAGGAGTTATATTGTGGAAGGGAAGTTTCGTTTGCTCATTGTAACAGGAATGTCAGGCGCTGGTAAAACACAAGTTATGCAGGCCTTAGAAGATATGGGTTTCTTTTGTGTCGATAATTTGCCACCCGTATTAATTCCTAAATTTAGTAATTTATGTCGCCAAGCAGGTGATCGTATCAATCGAGTCGCCTTGGTAGTGGATATTCGTGGTGGACAGTTTTTTGAAAGCTTGTCAGATGCTTTGACGGAACTTAAAGAAATGCAAGTACCATATGAAATTGTGTTTATGGATGCGACTGATGAAACTTTAATTCGACGCTATAAAGAAAGTCGTCGAAGCCATCCGTTAGCACCAGAGGGGCGTATTACGGTGGGGCTTAAAGAGGAGCGGAAGATTTTAAACTCGATACGCCCACGTGTAGATTATATTATTGATACGACTAATATGAAGACGAGTCAGTTAAAAGCGTATTTAAAACAAAAGTTTTCACAGCTAGATGATAAGGAACAAGGGATTGCTGTGTCTGTTGTGAGCTTTGGTTTTAAGTATGGGATTCCATTGGATGCTGATATGGTGTGGGATGTACGATTCTTACCAAATCCATATTATAATCCAGAATTTCGTCATAAAACGGGGCGTGTGCCAGTGGTAAATCAATATATTCACTCTTTTGATATAACAGAACAGTTCCTAAGCACAATGTTTTCTACGATGGACTTTTTATTGCCTAATTATGAAAAAGAAGGAAAGAGTCAATTTGTAGTAGCCGTAGGTTGTACCGGGGGCATGCATCGTAGTGTAGCTATGGCAGAAGCCTTATATAATCATGTGCAGGCCTTAGGCTATCGGGCAACTATAGAGCATCGCGATATGTTTAAGAATAATGTAGAAGAAGATTGTAATCCACGGGAAGTAACAGCGGCAGAACTTATATAAATGACCGTAGTAGAATAGAGGAATACGAAGTAATTCCTAATTTATAACAAGCGATTATCCGCCTGGATAGGAGATAGAAATGATACATATGTCTGGCTTCCGATGGTTGACCCCAGGTTTGAAGCTAAAGCGTTGGCTGGTGCTTTTTGGCCTTGGTATGCTCCTCGTTATTGTAGGGGTTGCACTTATGCTCAACTATGAATGGTTGTCCTATTTTGAAGATTTATTTTTACAGTTTATTTATGAAACGACGGGTTCTTATAATTACACAACATTAGCTTCGGTAGGTTTCATTACGATTGTCTTAGGTATTGTCCTTATGACAATTGGTACCAGACGGGTCGGGAGTGCGGTTGTGCGTGCAATTATTCCAGCCGATACGGATAAAGTAGGGGATTATATTTTTCAAAATATCCGCATGGCAAAAGGACCTAAAGTTGTCGTAATTGGTGGTGGTACTGGGTTATCCACATTATTGCGTGGCTTAAAAACACATACCTCTAATTTAACTGCTATTGTAACCGTGGCTGATGATGGTGGCTCCTCTGGCCGATTGCGTGAAGACTTTAAGATGATAGCCCCTGGTGATTTGCGTAACTGTTTAGTGGCTTTAGCAGAAAAAGAAAGCCTTATGGAACAGTTATTTCGGTATCGTTTTGGTGGTGGTGGCGATTTAGCGGGTCACAGTTTTGGCAATTTATTCCTAACTGCGCTTACTCAAATTTTAGATGAAGATGTGGATAAGGCGTTAGAAGCATCGAGTAAAATTTTAAAAGTGCGCGGTCGTGTTATTCCCGCATCGATACAAAATATTGCACTTATGGCTGAAATGGAAGATGGTACGATTGTAGCAGGGGAAAGCCAGATTCCTAAGGCGAAGAAGAAAATTAAACGCTTATTTACAGAACCAGCTTCACCACAGCCTCAAGGAGCGGCTTTGCAAGCCATTGATGAAGCAGATGCTATTGTATTAGGGCCAGGTAGCTTATTCACGAGTATTATGCCAAATTTGCTAATAGAGAAGATTGCGGAACATATTAAGGCAGCTAAAGCGCCTAAATTTTATATTTGTAATGTTATGACACAGCCTGGTGAAACCGATGGATTTACAGCCGGCGATCATGTGGCAGCGGTGCAACGCTTAATCGGCCATGGCCTTATTGACACGGTAATTGTTAATGATGTGCCATTTGATGAAGCGGTCATTGAAAAATATAAAGCAGTTGGAGCAGAACCGGTACAAGTAGATACGGATAAATTATCTGAGTTAGGAGTGCGGACGGTGCGTGCTAGTTTGATACAGCACCCTGAAACAGCCGTTCATGACTCTGAACGGCTTGGCAAAGTTGTTATGGATGTGATTTATGCGATGCAGTCTGGTTTAGAGCCGCACATTTTAGAGTATTATTTAAAACGTGAAGATCGATAATGATTTAGATTATTAATGATTTTGGGGATTTGAAGAGAGAAAGGAGGAGCCTATGTCATTCGCAGAGGATGTAAAAAATGAATTGTGTCAGTACAAGAATGAAGATACGCTATCGGCTAAAGTAGAAGCATCTTGTTTATTGCGTATGGGAGGCTCTTTGCTTCTTGGAAGTCAAGGTCGTGTAGGTATTCGTCTTGCCACGGCTAATAACGCGGTGGCAAGACGAGTTTTATCTATTTTACGAGCTCATTATGCGCTACATACGTCAGTATTGATTCGTCGTGGTTTAAATTTGCGTAAGAAAAATGTGTATACATTGACGGTGGAACCAACAGTAGAAGGGCGAGCCGCATTAGAAGATTTAGCTCTATGGCCGATGGATATAGATTTACCGGAAGCTTGGCTTACGACGATGGAGACGCGTCGTGCTTTTTTGCGGGGTGCTTTTTTAGGTGGCGGTTCAGTAAATAAACCAGAAAGTGATTATCATCTAGAGTTTATGACAGGAAATGAACATTTTGCCCATGAAATTGTAAAGGTCCTTCGTCTTTTCCATATTATAGCTCGCGTAACAGAGCGCAAAGAAGCGTATGTCGTATATATTAAAGAAGGCGATGCGGTGACTGATTGTCTACAAATTATGGGGGCACAGTCAGCCTTGATGTCTTTTGAAACCGTTCGTGTAGTTAAGAATGTACGCAATCAGATTAATCGTCAAGTTAATTGTGAAACGGCGAATCTTCAGAAGACAGTAAATGCAGCTGTCCGTCAACTAGAAAGTATTCGCATTATTGAACGGCATCAACCGTTACGAGATTTACCACCCAAATTATTAGAAGTAGCACAACTACGTTTAGATAATCCTGATTCAAGTTTACAAGAATTAATGGAGCTTATGGAGGGGCGTATTTCTAAATCGGGCATAGGGCATCGTTTTAGAAAATTAGAAAAAATGGCACTATCATATGAGCCTATGGGATTAGAGGAGTTTATGTAAATATATTTTAGAATAGTTAATAGTTATATAGTGACTACTAGTGTATAATTAAATTGAGAAGAGGTAAGGAGGCGTTACTATGGTTCAAAATTTAGATGTAATTAAAATTAAGGCATTACCAATTTTGAAAGAAGCTAATGTTTCCTCGGCTTATATATTTGGTTCTCATGCTAGAGGTGAAGCTACAGAGTTCAGTGATATAGACTTATTAATTGATTATGGTGCTAGTACAAAATCAATGTTTGAGCTTTCAGAATTAAAATATAAATTAGCAAAAGCATTAAACAAATCTGTTGATTTAGTTTCTACAAATTCATTACGCAATGATTATTTTTCTAAACAAATTAATAAAGACAAAATTTGCATTTTAGGTGAATAATATGAATAAAGATAAAAATAATATTATTCAATCGATATATTATATTGAGAGACTAATATTGTTAACGAATTGATTTAAAACTGAAGACGAGTTTTTATATCAAGATGAATTAATAAAAGATGGCGTAGTGTTAGGGATACAAACTATTTGCGAGTATGCCAATAAAATAAGTTTAGATGTAAAACATAAGTATCCCCATATCCCGTGGCGTGCTATTGCGGATTAACGTAATATTATTTCTCATGATTATGGACGAGTTGATTATAAGTCAATCTGGAAGACATTTGAAGTGGATATACCAGTTTTGCAAAAGTCATTAGAAAATTTATTGAAGGAAGAATTTGGTGAAGAGTATTCTAAAATAAAAGAAGAGCTTAATTAAATAGTTGTAGGCCTTATGAAAATTCTCATTAAGATGTGGATTTATTATGAGGTCTTTTTCTATGTTATACTAAAGAGGTAGTTATTGTGTTTTAATAGGAGGTTAGATTTGAAATTATTGCGTAATAAATATCGTTGGTTAGCCGTATTAGTAGCTTTGTGGACTCGTGGTGTTAGTTTTGTTATGGGGGCACCACCAGCTACTATAGATGTAACAACAACTAATTTTACTTCGCTACCAGTGGTATTGACGGAAGAAAAAGATACGCTTATTTTTTCAGATAGTCCAGAATATGTAAATAAAAATGGTGTATTAGCGGCAGGCACTGTAAATGGCACTGGCCGTGTTTATTTTTATCATGTAAATGAAATGCCTGAACCGCAAAAAATAGCGATTATTATGGAAAATACATCCAAGCAAATCGTTGATGTAGTAATTCACCGTGAAGTGGTGACGAAACCAAATCGTGAATATTTTGTGGTTGGTAGTGAATTATCTCGAGAAGAGTTAGATACTCCCTATGTCTCCGCTAATCATACGTGGCAGGCAGCTGCACAAACAGAGCGGTCAGCGGTAGCGGCTGGGCTTATTAATGCTGAAACGAACAGTTCTAAATCTCAGCAAGATACTAATACGAAACAGACTAGCAAGGATGAAGGGCAGGGCTCTGTTGAGGGGGCTATTAAGCGAGATGAGCGTGGTGTAATCATCCCTGCTTGGCTTGATGATACGTATAAGAATAGGCAAAAAGAGACCACTAAGGATAAAGAGGTATCTAAAGAAGAAAAAGTACAGCAAAAAGCTCGTTTAAAAGAGGCTGATAATTGGCGTAAGGAATGGTTACAACGTGAAAAAACACAGTCGAAAGGGAAACCGACCGCAATTGATTCATTTGCGTTAGCACCTAATGGTAAAAAAGCTGTTTTTACTCAATTAGATACATTACCAATTCAGACGGATGATTTATTTTCAGGTATTTTAGATTTTACAGCGAGTGGGCCTGTCTTTGTGAAAGTATTAATGCTACCTATTACGACACCGTCTTTGGGTGGTGCTGTGTTGGCGGATACTTTAGCTATGGATGAAGTGGCCTTGCGAGGTACTTATGTAGGCGCGCAACGACGGTTAACGCTTATGCAACCGTACGATAGTTCTTTAGGGCCAGCAGCGATTATGGTAGCAAATGACCGAGAAGATCCATTTGTAGCAGGGATTGATGAATTGACTGCGTCTACTATGGTTACGAACCGTGGCAACTATGGGGTTACCTATGAATTAACGATTCCTACTACAGGGCAACATGAGTTTGCCCTCTATATAAATCCGCTAGGTGGTGCTTATGCAGGTTCTTTTAAAGTGACTTATGATGGTCATACCGAAATATATAATGTACCTAGTGGGGCTAGATTGTTTTTAGGCAATGGAACAACGGCTGATACACAGTATTTTGGTTCTTATAAAGCAGGTAAATTATTGCATATTCAATTCATACCTGCTGGCGCGTCTAATTTGCCAATTCAATTTTTACTAGTGCCACAAAATTAAGGAATGTGTCTTTAGCGGATAATAGCCTTGTTTTTTATTCAATTTAAAATGTCCTTTTGGAGCAGAATTGCAAACGTGTTCCTTGTTATCATTATTTTATTGAGGTATATTCTCAATAATACTTGTAGAAAAATGGAGTATATTTGATTTTTACAAGAATAGAAATAAAAGGTGGTAATAATGGAACACGTTTTAACATGGAAAAAAGCAGTAATTGGCTCCGTTAGCTGTCATATTGTGGCAGGATTGGCCTTGGGCATCATTGGTTGGCATGTGAGTCAAATGGCTGTAGAAGAGGCTTATGAGATTGATTTATCAATTCCATTGCAAGAAGAGCAGGAGATAAAAAAAACAGTGGAATTTCCTAAGCCCTTGGCAATGGATGAGATGGTAAATCGTGTGACGGTGGCGACACAAAATGCTAACCCTAATGCAGGTGGTGGCGGTGGTGGCACTCCTTTGGCTACTCCAACACCAGTAGCGCCTGCTTCCGTAGTGGCTCCAGGGGCAGGTACAATGCCTATTCCCGGTGCTCGAGAGGGGAATCAAACATCCTTTAATGGATTAGGGACTGGCTATAATACAGAGGGCGGCACGGTAGGTGACGGCTTAGGTTCAGGCGAAGGATCTGGTGTTGGCTCTGGGAATGAAGCGGGTGTAGCACCAGGGGAACCTTTTGATACGGATGGGTTTTGGAGTGCGGTAAATGCAAATAAAGCGTACCCGCCAATGGCTATTCGAAGAAATATTGAAGGGGATGTCACAGTAGAAGTTACATTAGATAGTAGTGGTAACTTAGTAGCGGCTGATGTGGTATCTTCGTCTAATCGTTTATTAGCAGAGGCGGCTCTGAGTGCGGTACGGAGTGCTACGCCTTATAATAATCCGACAGGGGAGAGCATTACAATTAGTGTACCGGTGAGTTTTAGATTGGCTGACTAAGCCTTTGATGAAATATTGGCTAAGTAGCTAGTGTAGTTTATAATATTTTTCTGATTGACATGGTGTAATACTATGAATATAATGAAAATTGCTTTCAAAACAGCAATTATGTAAGTAACCTTTCTGTAAGTACAGATTTATTTATATGACCAAAATGAGGTGGTATAAATATATGTACTAAGCAGGAAGGTTTTTTTATTGCTATTTGTGTTGTTATAAAGATTGAATGATTTTGTGTATGAAAGCATGTACGAAGATATGTATGAGAATATATATGAAATATACGTATTCTTTATCATATGATGTTCGTTATGTGGTGTGAAGTAGTAGGAATTAAAAAGTAAGTAGTAGGACGTAGGAGGGGCTATGCAAGTATCGGAGTCAATTCGTGATCATATGCAGGATTCAGGTACGCAATTATTAGAAGTGTGGCAGAATCAAAAAATATATGAGCGTAAAGAGGCCTCAGGCCATGCGCGAATGATTAGTCGGTCTGTATTTGATGGGATAGATATTGTTTACAATGATGTAGTTATGGAAGAGATACATCATAATGCTAAACCGATAGCAGGGTTATTTGAAATTCATTTTTGTCAGGATGGGCGTATTGAGTGTTCATTTGAAAATGGGAAATGTTTGTATATGAATGGTGGCGATATTTCATTAGGTTGGAAAAGTTGTGATTCGTTTCGCCATTCATCATATTTTCCAACTGGTTTTTACAAAGGGCTATCGCTAGCTGTATATGTACCGAAGGCACAGCTCGCTGTGGATGCTTTTGTAGGAAAAAATAGTATTGATTTAGAAGATATTTGCAATCGCTTTTGTGCAGAGGGTGATTTTGGATTAGTTAAAGATACAGGTCGTTTAAAAGAGTTATTTATGGACTTATATAAAATTCCAGACTGCTTGCCGGATGTATATTTACGTGTAAAATGTGTGGAAATTTTTGTATTATTGGGCACATTAACAAGCGTTACAGATACTGAACGTATTTATTTTGAACGAGGCCAAGTGGATACCATTAAGCAAGTCCATGATGAATTAATTGCTGATTTAGGCAATCATCATACGATTGAAGCCTTAGCTGAACGCCATCGTATTTCTATGACCGCTTTAAAGCGTTGTTTTAAGGGAGTGTATGGCATAACAATTTATCAATATGTGAAACGATGTCGTATGCGTTTGGCAGCTAAGGATTTAGTGGAATCCAATGACACGATTTTGTCGATTGCTAATCGTTGGGGCTATGAAAACGGTAGTAAGTTTTCAGGGGCCTTTAAACAGATTATGGGATGTAATCCACGAGAATATCGGATGAAAAATAAAATGTCCTAATGGATTGGAAAATTCATTTTGGAGTAGTTAATTGAAATTAAGATTTGTTATCATTTATATTAGAGCAAGTGATCTTGCGCTGACAGTATAGCAATATACTCTAGTCAGTATTTGAGGAGGCTATTATAATGGAAGGTGTAACCTATATTATTGATTTGTTTGTTACTGGTGGTTTAGTGATGTACCCATTGTTGATTCTCTCGTTGATTACGGTGGCGATAGGTATTGAGCGGTGGTACTTTTTCCGTTTAAACACTAAAGGCGGTCGAGGTTTTTCGCATGGTGTATACCATAGTGCTAAACAAGCGGATTGGCACAGTGTTGATGAACTTTGCCAACAGTATCCACTAGCTATCAGTCGTGTGATTCATGCTGGATGCAGTAATCGAGAATCAGAACAAACAATGAAAGGTGCCTTTATGGAGCAGATGACCTTTGAAATGTCGTCTTTTAAACAGTATTTAGATTTTTTAAGTGCTATCGTAACAGTGGCTCCTTTATTAGGTTTATTAGGTACTGTAACGGGCATGATTGGTACCTTTGGTGTCTTAGATAATGGTGGTGGGGCCGCTGCCATTACGGGGGGCATTGGCGAAGCGTTGATTGCAACGGCGTCTGGACTATGTGTAGCGATTATCGCCTTTATTATTTATACTTACTTTACACATCGGTTAGATCAATTTGTTGTCCGCTCTGAAGAGCTTTGCTTAACTATGGTAAATGCTATGAAAAAGGAGTGGAATTAAGTGATGTTTAAAGAATTTGGTATGAAGCGTAAGCCTACATTTATGATTGTTCCTATGATAGATATCATCTTTTTCCTACTGGTATTTTTTATGATGAATAGCCTTCAAACCGTAGCGCAAAAATCGCTAGATGTACAATTGCCTAAAGCGCAAGCGGCAGTACAACAAAAACAAGTGCCTGTTATTATTACGCTTGATACAGCGGGGCATATTGTGATTGATGGGAAACCGCTTAGTTTTGACGATGCGAAAGGGATATTGACGAATAAAGCGCAAGATAATCCGTCATTAGCTGTCGTGCTACAAGCTGATACGCGAGCTGCTCATGGACAAGTTGTAGCTATTATGGATATGGTCCGCAGTGCAGGAATTAAGAAGTTTTCCATTGGGGCCACCAACAAATGAAAGGATAACTAATACATGATGAAACCAGAAACATTATTTGCAAAAATGTCTCCTCACAATCGAATTATGAAACTTGGACGTGAGACCAATAATCCTTTGATGGAGGCATTTGATGCTAAACGTGTTGTTCATGCTGGTTTAAACGGACGACCTTTACAGCCACAGGAGGCACAAGCGACTTGGCAAGCGGTGATGGCTGAACTACCATTACAAGGACAATGGCAAACCGCGTATATTCATATACCTTTTTGTCAAACAAAGTGTTTGTATTGTGGGTTCTTTCAGAATGCAGCGAACCAATCAGCAGAAGATCGTTATATTGATTTATTGATTCAAGAATTAGAAAGTGATGTGACACAGCGGCGGCTAAAAGAAGGACTTATTCAAGCTGTTTTTATTGGTGGCGGTACACCGACAGCTTTGTCAGCTCACAATGCTACGCGATTATTACGAACCATTCGGAATTGTTTGCCATTAGCTAATGATTATGAATTGACATTGGAAGGGCGCATTAACGATGTGATACCTGAGAAGATGGAAGCTTGGTTTGCTAATGGTGTAAATCGTATGTCTTTAGGGGTACAATCGTTTCACACGAAGATTCGCCGTCAATTGGGGCGAATTGACGATCGAGCTACTATTTTAGAGCGATTACGTCAAATAAAAGAGCATAATCAATGTTCCGTTGTAGTCGATTTAATTTATGGTTTACCTAATCAGACCCCTGAAAAGTGGCAAGAAGATTTAGAACTGTTAGAAATGGCGCATATTGATGGTATGGATTTGTACCAACTTAATGTGTTTGAAAATAGTGATTTGAATACAGCGATTAAGAATGGCCTCATATCGCCGGCCGCTACGACACAAGAGCAGGCTGCTATGTATGCGCAAGCTAGAGCGTTTGTAGATACTTATAATTATAGTCGACTCAGTGCTTGTCATTGGAGTCGGACGCCACGAGAGCGTAGTTTATATAATAGTATGGCTAAGCGAGGGTATCCGATGTTTCCTTTTGGTTGTGGTGCTGGTGGCAATGTAGGTGGCTATATGACTATGTTACATCGTTCATTGGGCGCGTATGAGCAAATGGTAGAAGCGGGGCAAAAGCCATTTATGGTGCTAATGCAACAGTCGCCATTGCAAGAAATGGTTAATATTATTATAGATCAGTTAGAACATTGCTATTTTGATATACGACCTTTAATCGCTTATGATGAAAGGTTACATCAGTTAGAATGGCTTTATGAGCTTTGGTGTGACCGTGGTCTTTGTGAGCATAATGGCATTATGTATAAATTAACGATTGCTGGTGAATTTTGGCATGTTAATTTAACACAGACGACTATTGAGTTGGCGCAATATTTATTAACGGGCGAAGAGACAATGCTTCAAGAGCAGATTGCCGCTCAAAATAGTGCAGGTAAACCATCGGGGCATCCTCATGGTGTGTCAAAAGCATTTCATGGTCAGTCTCATAAGACTGGCGATACATCGGGGATGATTAAAGGGTAAAGTGAGGTGATAGGTTGAAACGGTATATATTCGTTCCTGTAGTATTAGCTATCGTATGCGTGGTTGGTTTAGCGGTTTGGCTTACAGTAGGAACATCTTCCGCTTCAAGGGAAGCAACACGACAAGTAGTAGATGCAATGGGAACGAATGTAACGATTCCTGTTCACCCCAAACGAGTTGTCATTTTAAATACGGCTAATTTAGATATGTATTATGCCGCTGGTGGTCAAGCTGTGGGAAAGCCTAAATCTTCGTATTATTCAAAGGAATTATTGGCGCTGACGAAAGAGGTTCCCTCGGTAGGGACGATTCATAGCCCTAATGTGGAAGCTATTATTGGTCTTAATCCTGATTTGGTCATTGGTTTAAATGTTCCTTTTAATACCAATTTACGCGGTATGTTAGCACAAGCAGATATTCCATTATATATTAATAATTTAAATACCTATGAAGATGTAGTGGGGGAATTACGCTTTTTTGGAGAGCTAACTGGTCAGTCCGCTGTTGCCGATGCAACGGCTAAGGCGACTAAGGCGAACTATAATACATTAGTAGAGGGCGCTAAGACTAAAGTGGGACCGCGCACATTGATTATCTTTGGCGCACCTGGAAGTTTCAGTATGGCTACGAGCAACTCATTTAGTGGCAATATATTAAAGCTGTTAGGTGGGCATAATATTGCTGATTTAGATACAAGGGTAGAGGGCGACTTCGTACCTTTGAGTATGGAGTATGTGATCAAAACGGATCCAGAAGTTATATTCTTTATTAGTATGACACCGAAATCAGATAGTGTAGATGCTTTTAAACGAGAGATGCTTCTAAGTACAGCCTGGGCTGAGGTGAGTGCTGTTAAATCGCAACGAATATATTATTTGTCTGGTGGTTTATTTGCGGCTAATCCTGGTACACGGATTAGTGAAGCATTGACGATTATGTATGATGATTTATACGGAAAGGAGGCAACGTATGTCGAGCCTTAACTTGACTGTGGATGGACGACAACGACGAAGAAGACTTACTTATTTAGGGGCTGGTCTTGCTCTTTTGTTTGTTGTAATTACTGGCTTTTTATATGGCGCAGTATCCATTACTTGGCAAGAAATGATAAGTGTAGTTCAAGGACAGGGGGCGGCTGATACGGAGCGAATTCTTTATTATTTGCGATTGCCTCGCGTTATTTGTGCGGCCTTAGTGGGAATGAATTTAGCGTTAGCCGGTTGTATCTTACAAGGCGTCTTACATAATCCGTTGGCGGACCCAGGTATTATTGGGGTAACCGCTGGCGCTGGGGTAGCGGCTATGGCTGTTATGATTTTATCACCAGCGTTAACAATTTGGGTGCCCTTAGCAGCATTTGTAGGTGCTTTAGTTGCATTGGCGATTGTATTTCTATTAGCTTGGGACCGTGGCATTAATCCATTGCGTTTAATTTTAGCCGGCGTCGCAGTGGCGGCCTTTTTCGGCGGTGGTACGACAGCTTTATCTGTTATGTTTCCCGACCGGATTCAAGGGGTAGTCAATTGGTTGGCTGGTGGTTTTGCAGGGGCTCGTTGGTCCTATGTATGGATTATCTTACCTTATAGTATCTTAGGACTTTTGGGCGCTTTGTGGAATTATCGTAAATTAAATGCTTTACAAATGGGCGAAGAAGTAGCGTTATCCTTAGGTATTAATTTAAAACAGACACGCATTATTTTAGTTGTATTGGCTGCTGTTCTAGCTGCTTCATCGGTTAGTGTAGCAGGGCTATTGGGCTTTGTAGGTTTAATTGTGCCTCATTTAATGCGATTAGTAGTAGGCTCTGATTTTGAATATTTATTGCCTGCTTCCGCTGTTTTTGGGGCGGCTTTGTTAGTTGGTGCCGATACATTTGCACGTACTATTTTCAGTCCTAATGAAATTCCGGTGGGGATTTTCTTATCCTTTTTAGGCGCTCCGTTCTTTTTATATTTATTGAAACGGAGGAGCCGCGGATGACGAGAACTTTAGTAATGGATAAAGGGCGTATTGGCTATCAGACAAGAGCTGTAGGCGAAGACGTATCATTGCGGTTCGATACACCGGAAATTGTATCAATTATTGGACCAAATGGTTCTGGTAAATCAACGGTATTAAAAACGTTAGGTCGTTTATTAGAACCGTTAGGTGGCACAGTATATTTAGATGGTAAAGATATTCAAAGGATGAATTCTAAGGCGGTAGCTCGGATTATTTCTATGCTGCCTCAATCAGCACAGGCGCCGGCGGATATGACAGTGCGTGATCTCGTTTTATGCGGTCGTTTACCGTATCAAAATCCATTCAGTTCTTTGACAGCTGAAGATGTTAAGGCCGTACAGACTGCTTTAGAAGAAACGGGACTGGTGGAATTTCAACATCGCCCACTTAAAGATTTATCTGGTGGGGAACGACAACGAGCTTGGTTGGCGATGGCGGTGGCGCAAGAGCCAGATATTTTATTACTTGATGAGCCGACAACCTTTTTAGATGTGCGTTATCAGTTAGAGTTAATGAAGCTAGTGGTCAAACTCCATGAAACGCGTGGAATTACAGTTATTATGGTGCTTCATGATTTGAACCATGCCGCTCGTTTTAGTCAACGATTGATTGCGGTAAAACGAGGGCAGGTTGTAGCCGATGGCCCTGTGACTGAAATTTTTACAGAACCTGTGTTAAGTAATTTGTATGAAGTCGATATGGTATTTACTAAATTACTAATTGATGGCGAAGAACATACAATTTGCGTTCCTTATGAAAGTCGTTAATCTATGAGAGTATTTCATTAGTATTACGTTTTTATATGTTACATAAAGGAATAAAGGAGATTTCTATGAAGAGTATTGTTATTTATTCATCCCGTACGGGGAATACTAAACAAGTTGCCGAAGCGATTCTCACGGCTTTGCCAGAAGGGACGGCGTGTGTGCCGGTCAATGAAGCGCCTGCTGACCTTACCGCATATGATATTGTATTTATGGGCTTTTGGGCGGATCAAGGGAATGCGGATAAAGCAGCCCAAGCTGTGTTAAAACGTATTGATACAGATAAAGTGGCGTTATTTGCCACGTTGGGCGTACCGCCTATGTTACCACATGCTAAAGAAACCATGGTAGCTGCTACAGGGTTATTGCCTAAAGGGCAGACTCCTGTTGGTACATTTATGTGTCAAGGGAAAGTAGATCCTAAAGTAATTGAAATGATGTATAAAATGTTCCCTGAAGGACATCCTCATGGTCGTAGTGCGGAGCGAGATGAACGACATCGCTTAGGGGCAACGCATCCTGATGAAAATGATTTAGCTAATGCAGTGGCTTTTGCGAAAGAGGTAATGGCTAATTTAGGGTAATTTTGTGTGTTAGTAGTTTTCTTATGGGATAGTATTTACAAGTTTATATAATAATCGCTTCAAAGTTGAAGTTGTAATAGTAACTCCTCTATGAATGGTAAGTGCCAAATAGGCGACTCAGGGTGGTATAGCTGAGCTTATGATTCGTAGAGGAGTTTTTGTACAACTAACCATTAGGTATTGGGGTATAGGTTTCATAAGTGCGTAGTACTTATGAAACTAAGGGTTTAACAATGTGTGAATTTGTGTGAGGAGCAATTATTATGAATTACAAGAATCGGAAACAGCAGGTATTAAGTGTTTTAGTGTGTACTGCTTTAATGACATCAGGCGTCGTGGGCACTGTGCAAGGGGCAGATGAAACAACCTTGATGACGGAACAAGTGGTGGTAACGGCATCTAAAAAGGCGGAAACAATTAAAGCCGCTCCACAGGCGGTAGAAGTGATTACGGCAGACGATATGAAACAAATGGGGGCCACTGATTTAGTATCGGCGTTGCAGTTAGCAGATAATGTGAGTCTTTCCGAATCCGCTATGACGGGGAATCAAGTGATGATTCGAGGGATGGATACGAAGCATAGCTTAATTTTGGTAGATGGCAAGCGCATTGCCGGGGAAGATACGGATAGTACCGCTAATGTATATACATTAGGGCGAATGAGTTTAGATACAGTGGAACGAATAGAAATTGTTCGTGGGGCTACCAGTTCTTTATATGGTTCTGATGCCATTGGTGGGGTCATTAATATTATTACGAAAGTGCCTGATACAGCAAGTACTACCGTAGGTTTTAACACAGGGACTCGACAAGTAAATAATTATTATCGCTATAATACTGGTAAAGTAGGCCGTTGGAATGTGACAGCAGGCGCACAGTTTACGAAGGTACGGCCGATTAATATTTTTACAGAAACGGTGGCGTCAGCTAATAAAGTAGGGAGTGAAGGGTATAATCGCTACCTATTTGGTAATCGGCAAAATTTTGATGTAAGTGCTACCTATGATTTTGAAAATGCTAACCAAAATAAACTCCGTTTGGATGCTAATTATTTCAAAGAGCATTTACGCACTGAATTAGCTGATGTACAAGGCTTAAATCGAGGTATGAAATATGATCAGCAAAAAGATAAAGTGGAGCATTATGATAATGCCGGATATGGTATGGGTGTAACCTATACGGGTAAAACGGAAAAGAATGATTATATGGTGCGTACCTATTATAATCAATTGAAAAAAGAATATGATATGAAAAATGATGTAGATTTTTCTTTCTTAGGTCGTTTCAGTCCTATGGCGCAACAAATGATGGAAAAAATGTATCCTAAATCTGACTATGATAAGGCGAAATATTATACATGGGTAACGGAAGCACAAAATACGATGGCTGTAAATGAGCAACATACGTTAACCTTTGGTGGTGAATATCGTAAAGTGTATTATGCTGGTACACGCCTTGGTGGTCAGGCCGATGCTAAGGGAATCAAAAATCAAGAAGCACATACAGTTAATTCATACGCGGGCTTCTTGGAGGATACGTGGCAAGTAAATGACAAATTGATTTTGCAGCCATCTGTTCGTTATGAACATCATAATTCTTTTGGGTCTAATGTATCACCCCATATTGGCTTAAATTATAGTATTACGGATACGCTGCGCTTTAAAGCTAATTATGGGCGTGCATTTAAAGCGCCCACAGTTTCAGAGTTATACATGAATATGTGGCATAGTCCAGGCCCTATCATGGTTAATGTGGTAGGGAATCCTAAGTTAGAGCCGGAGAAGTCAAGAAACTTTGATGTTTCCTTAGAAGGGGAGTATGGCAATACCTTTGGTAAAATAACGTATTATAATAACAAGGTAAGTAATTTGATTAACTATAATCAATGGACAGATTCACAAACACGCATTATTCATGCAGAATATGTAAATGTGAATAAAGCGCAAATTAATGGTGTAGAATTGAGTGTAGGCCACAAATTAAGTGATCGATTAACTTTGAAAGGCACCTATAATTACATTAATGCCCAAGATAAAAGTAAAAATACCCGATTGTTAAATCGTCCTAAATCGGTGATGACGATTCAATTAGTATATGATGACAATAAACCAACGGGGTATAGTGCCATGCTTTGGAATACCTTTACGCATGACTATGCTTATTCAGTTAATAAAGGGCGTGGCAGTAGCTCGTATGACCTATATTCGTTTAATACGTTGAATGCTTCTGTAACACGTCGTTTTAACTCTGATTTTTCCGCTTTTGTAGCTGTAAATAATATCTTAGATAAACAAGTAGCGGATCTTAATATGTATGGTCGTTTATGGCGTGTGGGAGCTGAAATGAAGTTTTAATTAGTAGATATTGAGTATGCAAAAGTAAACATGATACGCATCTTGACAGGCTTCCTTTAGACAGGTAAAATATAAAAAGAAGAAACAGAAGGATGGTACGAGAGACCGTTCGTTTCCACAATTTATTACCTTTTAAGTTAGTCCTGTGAGGCTAGTAAAGGATTATGGTAGGCACTCTGCTTGGAGTGTATCATTATGTCTGCTATAGACCTTTTGCCACAGGCAAAAGGTCTTTTTTGTTTATACACAGGAATCTCAGTTAAGGAGGCTGACAATGGGAGAAGTAAGTTTAAAAGGCAAGCATTTGCTAGGATTGCAGCATGCCACAAAGGAAGAAATTGAACTTATATTGCGTGTAGCCAAGAAGATGAAAAAAATCGTATTATCAGACGATAAAAAGCATCCTCTATTGAAAGGCAAATCCATCATTAATTTATTTATGGAGAATAGTACGCGTACTCGTAGTTCCTTTGAATTAGCTGGGAAATATTTAGGGGCTGACGTTATTAATATTACCAAAAGTGGTAGCTCCATGGCCAAAGGGGAAAGCTTCCGCGATACCTTATTAACGGTATCTTACATGGGAACTGACGCGATTGTAATGCGTCATAGTGCGGAAGGGTCGCCTTTATATGCTACTAAAGTTGTGGATCCTATCATTATTAATGCTGGTGATGGTGCTCATGAACACCCAACCCAAGCATTACTTGATATGTATTCTATTATTGAACGCAAAGGTTCGTTAGAAGGATTGAAAATCGTAATTGCTGGCGATATTATGCACAGTCGTGTAGCTCGCAGTGATATTTATGGTTTCACCAAAATGGGAGCTGATGTACATTTAGTAGGGCCTCGTACCTTACTGTATCCTGAATTAGCGAAGATGGGCGTTACGATTCACCACGATGTGCGTGAAGCGGTAAAAGATGCCGATGTAGTTAACGTACTTCGCATCCAATTAGAACGTATTAATTCTGCTTTATATCCAACAAATCGTGAATATGCACGTATCTTTGGAATCAATAAAAATGTATTGTCTTTAGCAAAAGATGACGTAATGGTTATGCATCCAGGTCCTATGAATCGCGGCCTTGAAATTGCTCATGATGTAGCATACAGTGATGAATCAGCTATTCAAGAACAGGTACGCAATGGCGTAGCTATCCGTATGGCTGTATTATACTTGACGATTGTAGGAGGTGACGGCAGTGAACTTGCTGATTAAAGGTGGAACCGTAGTAAATCCAAAAAAACAACAACATGAAGTAGCCGATATTTTGGTGAAAGAAGGTAAGATTGCTGCTATTGGTCAAAATTTGAGTGCTGATGGAGCCGAAGTCTATGATGCGACGGGCCTTATTGTAACGCCAGGTCTTATTGATATGCATACGCATTTACGCGAACCCGGTCAAGAAGCCAAAGAAGACTTTTATAGTGGTACACAAGCAGCCGCTGCTGGTGGTTTTACACGCATTGCTACGATGGCCAATACAAAGCCAGTAGTTGATAATGCGGCTTTAGTTCGTGGTCTTCAAAAACAGGCTGAACTCACTGGGATTGTAAAAGTTGAATTTATTGGCGCTGTCAGCAAAGGCTTAGAAGGCAAAGAACTAGCTGAAATGGGTGACATGGCGGAAGCAGGTGTAGTGGGCTTTTCTGATGATGGTCACTATGTAGAAAGTGCTGCTTTCATGCGCCGTGCGTTAGAATACTCTAGCATGTTTAACAAACCGGTTATTGACCATGCTGAAGAGGTAAGTTTGACACATGAAGGTCATATGCATGAAGGCTTTGTAGCTTATGAAATGGGCGTTAAAGGTCGTCCGGCAGTAGCCGAAGATATGGCCGTAGCTCGTGATTTATTGCTTGCTGATATGACTGGTGGTCACATCCACATTGCTCATGTAAGCAGTAAAGATACGGTTGACCAGATTCGGGCTGCTAAAGCGAAAGGGATTAACGTAACTTGTGAAGTAACGGCACAGCATTTATCCTTTACTGATGAATACTTGCGTGAATATAATCCTGCTTTTAAGATGGCACCTCCTATTCGTTCGGAAGAGCATCGTCAAGCTCTTTTAGCAGGTGTTAAAGATGGTACGATTGATGCGATTATTACTGACCATGCACCACATGCAGAAGAAGAAAAAGATGTAGAATTTTGCTGTGCACCAAATGGTTTTAGTGGTCTTGAAACATCGTTGGCCGCTGTATTGACACATACATATAAAACAGGCATTTTAAGCCTTGATGAAATTGTAACTCTCATGAGCGTTCGTCCAGCTGAAATTATGGGCGTAGAAGCGGGCGTTTTAGAAGTAGGTAAACCAGCTGATATTACTGTATTTAGTACCGATGAAGAGTGGACGGTAGACCGCAATCTATTCTATACTAAAGGTAAGACGAGTCCGTTTGATGGTATGACATTAACGGGCAAAGCTAAATTGACTGTAGTAGATGGCGAAGTTGTAATGAAAGAGGGAGTTGTGACTCAGTGAAAGGCAAATTAGTATTACAAGACGGTTCCGTGTATGAAGGCAAACTCCTTGGGGGCGCGCCTATTCTCGGCGAAGTTGTATTTAATACCGGTATGACCGGCTATCAAGAAATTTTAACTGATCCATCCTATGCTGATCAGATTATTACGCTAACGTATCCATTAATTGGTAACTATGGGGTGTATCGCGATATTGCGCAAGCACCAAAACCATATTGCCGTGGCATGATTGTAGGAGAACTTTGTACGTTCCCAAGCAATTGGCAAAATGAAGGCTTATTTGAGGAATATTTGCGTGCTTATGGTATCCCTTGTTTGTATGATGTGGATACTCGAGCTATTACGCGTAACATTCGTAATCATGGGGTTATGAAAGGGGTTATTTGTTCTGTAGATACACCGCAAGAACGTATTGATGCCTTATTACAACAAGACTTACCAACTGACCAAGTTATGCAAGTAACCACGAAATGGCAAGGCTATCGTGGTAGTGAAAATGCAGAGTTTCACGTAGCTGTATATGACTTTGGGGTAAAAGAAAGCATTTTAAAATCCCTAGAAGCTTGTGGTTGTCGTTTAACGATTTTCCCAGCAGATACGAAAGCAGAAACTGTGTTGGCTGAAAATCCAGATGGCATTTTCTTATCCAATGGACCGGGCGATCCACAAGATTTACAATTTGCTGTAGCAGAAGTTAAAAAATTGCTCGATAAAAAACCAATCTTTGGTATCTGTATGGGCCATCAAGTATTATCACTAGCTTATGGTGGCTCCACCTATAAATTACGTTTTGGTCATCGTGGTTCTAATCATCCAGTAAAAGATTTAGCGACCGGACGTGTGTACATTACATCACAAAACCATGGGTATGCTGTGGATGAAACTAGTTTAGCTAATGCAGATGTGACCATTACGCATCGCAGTGTGAATGATAATACGGTAGAAGGGATGAAGCATAATAGCTTACCTATTATGTCGGTACAGTATCATCCAGAAGCTTCGCCAGGACCAACTGACAATCTCTACTTATTTGACCAATTCAAAGCATTAATGAAAGCACATAAATAGAAAGGGCTGACCAATGACAATGGACAAGAAAAAAATACTCGTTATCGGATCGGGCCCGATTATTATCGGCCAGGCAGCGGAATTTGACTATGCAGGTACTCAGGCTTGCCGTTCCCTTCGTGAAGAGGGGTATGAAGTAGTATTGGTAAACTCCAATCCTGCTACGATTATGACAGACCGTGACATTGCGGACCGTGTTTATATTGAGCCTATTAGTTTAGAATTTGTAACGGAAGTTATCCGTAAAGAACGCCCGTATGGGTTATTGGCTACCTTAGGTGGTCAGGTAGGCCTTAATATGGCGGTAGAACTTTCTGAAGCAGGGGTTCTTGAAAAATATGATGTAAAACTATTAGGTACCACTTTAGCGGCGATTAAACAGGCAGAAGACCGTGAGCTTTTCAAAGAAGCGATGGAACGCATTAATCAGCCAGTGCCTGAAAGTGATATTTTCAGTGATGTAGATGAAGCGGTGGCATTTGCTAATCGCATTGGGTATCCAATCATTATCCGCCCAGCGTATACCTTAGGTGGTACTGGCGGCGGTATTGCTACCAACGAAGAAGAAATGTACATGATTGCTCTTCGCGGTATTAAATTGAGCCCCATTCACCAGATTTTGGTAGAACGCTCTGTAGCTGGTTGGAAAGAAGTAGAATATGAAGTAATGCGTGATAGTGCGGATAACTGCATTATCGTATGTAATATGGAAAACATCGACCCTGTTGGGGTTCATACCGGTGATTCTATCGTTGTGGCACCAAGCCAAACGTTGAACGATATTCAATATCAAATGCTTCGTACGGCTTCGGTAGATATTATTCGTTATCTTGAAATCGAAGGGGGCTGTAACGTACAGTACGCCTTAGATCCATATAGCAATCAATACTATGTAATTGAAGTTAATCCGCGTGTGTCTCGTTCCTCCGCATTGGCTTCTAAAGCAACAGGGTATCCAATTGCTAAAGTGGCAGCCAAAGTTGCTTTAGGAATGACCTTAGATAGCATTACTAATGCCGTTACAGGTGAAACAAAAGCTTGCTTTGAACCATCTCTTGACTATGTGGTAACAAAATTCCCACGTTGGCCATTTGAAAAATTCAATTTAGCTGACCGTACACTTGGCACACAAATGAAAGCAACCGGCGAAGTTATGGCCATTGACCGTACACTCGAAGGGTCTTTGTTAAAAGCGATTCGCTCTTTAGAAATTGGCTTAGATCATATCGAGCTTAAGAAAATTGCCCATGAAACACCAGAACAATTGATTGAACGCCTTCGTTTAGTTGATGATGAACGTATTTATGTAGTAGCGCAAGCCCTTCGTGCGGGCATCAGTGTGGAAAAAATCCACTATATTACAAAGATTGATATGTTCTTTATCAATAAGATTAAAAATATCGTAACGCTTGAAAATAAATTAGCTAGTGAAGGCATTACCGAAGATAATCTTCGCACCGCTAAACGCTATAGCATGCCAGATAAGGTGATTGCTCGCTATGCTAAGGTAAGTGCTGACGATGTATTAGCTAAACGTCAGGAATTAAATATGTTCCCAACATACAAATATGTAGATACTTGTGCGGCAGAATTTGAAGCACATACACCTTACTACTATAGCGCCTATGCTACCGAAGATGAAGTTGTGCCACGTGGCGATAATAGTGTTATCGTTCTTGGTTCTGGCCCAATTCGTATCGGTCAAGGGGTCGAATTCGACTACTGTTCCGTACATTCTTCTTGGGCTCTTCGTAAAGCAGGTAAGCAATCCATTATTATTAATAATAATCCGGAAACAGTAAGTACGGACTTTGATACATCGGATAGCTTATACTTTGAGCCATTAACGGTAGAAGACGTAATGGAAGTTATCCGCAAGGAAAATCCAATCGGTGTTATTGCTCAGTTTGGTGGTCAAACGGCTATCAATTTAGCCGGCCCATTGGCTGAACGAGGTGTTAAAATTCTTGGCACTTCAGTAGATAGCATTGATATGGCGGAAGACCGTGAACGCTTTGATGAACTGTTAGCAGAGCTTGGTATCCCTCGTCCAGTAGGGGCATTAGTAACAAGTCATGAAGAAGCTTTACAAGCAGCGGCTCGTTTATCCTATCCACTTATCGTACGCCCATCCTATGTATTAGGTGGTCGTGCTATGGAAATTGTGTACAATGACCAAGAGCTTGATGTGTATATGAAAGAAGCGGTAGTGGCTTCTAAAGATCATCCTGTATTGATTGACCGTTACATGGTAGGTATGGAAGTTGAAGTTGATGCGATTGCGGATGGGGAAGATGTATGTATCCCTGGTATTATGGAACAAATCGAACGTGCTGGTGTTCACTCTGGTGACTCCATTGCCGTATATCCAGCGCAACACTTATCCCAAGAAATTACGGATCAAATTGTAGATTATACGCAACGTATTGCTCGTGGTCTTAATGTAAAAGGGATTGTCAATATCCAGTACATCGTAGCTAATGGTGAACTTAATGTAATCGAAGTTAACCCTCGTTCTAGCCGTACCGTGCCGTTTATTAGTAAAGTAACGGGTATTAACATGATTGAATACGCAACGCGTATTGCTCTTGGTGAAACGATTAAATCTACGGGTTTACCAACTGGTTTAGTGCCAGCTAAAGATTATGTAGCAGTGAAAGCACCAGTATTCTCCTTCTCCAAAATGGGACTTGTTGAAATTGCCTTGGGCCCTGAAATGAAGTCCACTGGTGAAGTTATGGGGATTGGTCGCACGTATTCCGAAGCCTTATTTAAGGCAATTCATGGGGCTAACATGCGTATTCCTGAAAAAGGTCATATCCTTATGACGGTGGCTGACCGTGATAAAGAAGAAGCGGCTCGTTTGGCCAAAGGTTTTATCGACCTTGGTTATCATATCCAAGCTACTGGCGGTACCGGTAAATACTTTGAAGAACATGGCATTCCTTGCGTGATTGTTAATAAAATTCACGAAGGGGCTGACAACTGTGCGGATTTGATTCGTCAAGGCAAAGTAGACTTGATGTTAAATACATTAACCTATGGTAAACGTCCTGAACGTGAAGGCTTCCAGCTTCGTCGTTTAGCTGTTGAAATGGGTACGCCTTGTTTGACATCCTTAGATACAGCTCGTGAAGTATTGCGTGTAGTAGCTGGTCGCGCTAATGAAGAAATTAAGATTGACGTAGAAGCGTTACAAGATTTTGAGATGGAGTGATAGACGCATGAGCGGTTATGTAGAAATGGCGCGAGTGCTCCGCAATGAGCAAATTGGCGCAGACGTATGGATTATGAATCTATATGCGCCTAAACAGGCCGCTGAGGCTGAAGTAGGGCAATTTTGTAATGTTCGTGTGACTGGTGGCACGGCGCCTTTGTTGCGTCGTCCTATCAGCTACGCAGGTTTTGATAAAGAAGAAGGTACCATTACCTTACTCTATCGTGTAGTAGGGACTGGTACTGAAATGATGACTTGCCTAAAAGAGGGCGATGTGTTAGATTGCTTAGGACCTCTTGGTAGTCGTTTTGAAATGACAGACAATATGCTCCTCATTGGTGGTGGTGTAGGGA
Source organism: Veillonella criceti (assembly GCF_900460315.1). Classification (NCBI taxonomy): domain Bacteria; kingdom Bacillati; phylum Bacillota; class Negativicutes; order Veillonellales; family Veillonellaceae; genus Veillonella; species Veillonella criceti. The sequence continues at coordinate 45,300 of NZ_UHIO01000001.1, forward strand.
TTGCACCTATGCTTTGTATTGCGTCTAAATTAAATGATGTAGAAGATACTATGCGCTATACCAATGAAGAAGATGAAACCGTCATTCAGCCAGTGGCTTCCCGTAAAGCTACCGTTGTATTGGGGTTCCGGAATGAAAGTGAAACGTTCTGGGCTGATTTATTTAAGGACTGCCCAGTAGATGTGTATATTACTACCGATGATGGTAGTGTAGGGACTAAAGGCTTTCCAACGGCTATTATGGGGGAACTAATTCAATCGGAGCGTGGTGAAGTGAAACGTCAGTTGCCTCCATATTCAGCACGCAAAGAGGAAGGTACGAGTGCTATTAATGGCTTTACTAGCGTAATGACCTGTGGTCCTACACCGATGATGAAAGGCGTAGCTAAGGTAGCTGAAGAATATAGTGTACCTTGTCAAGTATCGCTAGAAGAACGCATGGGCTGTGGTACTGGCGGTTGTTTAGGCTGTGGTTGCCATGGCCGTGGTGGTAAACGTTACAAAGTATGTAAAGAAGGTCCTGTATTCCCTGCTGAGGAGGTGTTTTTCGAATGAGTCATGAACATTTATCTCAGCTAGGCGCTCATGGTGAACTAGGCTATAAACACATGGATCATACTAAAGATTTAAATGGTAAACAGCCGTCGTATCCTGAGTTAGCGGTTGATTTCTGTGGGATTAAAATGAAAAATCCTATCGTAGCAGCCTCCGGTACCTTTGGGTTTGGCCTTGAATATGCCGATTATCTTGATCTTAGCCATGAAGTAGGGGCTATTTCTGTAAAAGGGTTAACGCCTCAAGCCCGTAATGGGAATGAAGGCACTCGTATTGCTGAAACGCCATCAGGTCTTTTGAACTGTATTGGTCTTGAAAACCCTGGCGCAGAAGCTTTTGTAGAGCATATTTTACCAGAGCTAAGAAAATATGATGTGCCAATTTTAGCTAATATTTCAGCTGCTGATGTGGAAGGGTATGCTTTCATGGCAAAAACTTTGACTGTAGAAGGCATTGCTGGTTTTGAAGTTAATATTAGCTGCCCTAATGTAAAAAATGGTGGCATGGCTTTTGGCGTTTGCGCTGATAGTGCAGCAGCTGTATGTAAGATTGTTCGTGAAAATACCGATTTGCCTGTCATTATGAAGCTATCACCTAATGTAACGGATATTGTGGAAATTGCTAAAGCGGTAAAAGCTGCCGGTGCTGATGGTCTTAGCTTAATTAATACCTTGCTTGGTATGGCAATTGATATTAAAACACGCCGTCCAATACTAGGCAATTTATATGGTGGTTTGTCTGGTCCTGCTGTAAAACCAGTGGCACTTCGTTTAGTGCATCAAGTATCACAAGCCCTTGATTTACCAATTATGGGGATGGGCGGTATTATGACGGGGGCGGATGCTATTGAATTTATGTTGGCTGGTGCCGATATTGTATCCGTTGGTACAGCGTCCATGGTGAATCCACAAGCAATTGGACAAATTGCCCGTGAAATGCATGAATACTGCGAAACAAATGACGTAGGTCATATAAGTGAAGTAGTAGGCGTTTTGTTGCCATATAAGTAAAAAGTTGATTCGTTTTGTGAATGTAAAAAACTGGCTTGAAAGTGTTAAGAGAGTTTGAACTGAAGATAGAGATAACTATATATAAGTTTACAGATTAGTATATAGTTAAAGGTGTAATTAAAGAAAACCCAGTACTACGTTGGGGAACGTGGTGCTGGGTTTTGTGTGTTTTGTCCTATACCCCTGTGTTTTTATAAGTTTAAACTATTAGAATATGATATAATAAAAGAAATGTTTTATGCGAGTAAAGTTAAATAAATCAAGTGAATTTTTTTATGTGAGTAAGATAGGCTGTTTTGTAATATGCGTTAAGATTTTTTCGTTAGATATTAGTGTATTAAGTGTAGGATGGTAGGAGGCATACATGGAATATAATAGTATTGCAATTGGTAGAGCTGCTTTGCAGTTGGCAATTACAGAAACACGGCAAAAAGAACAAGAATTGCGTAAAGTGTTGCAGGATAAAGGGATTCGTTCGGTAGCAGTTGACTTTGGTGGTCAATTTTTGCAGTCTATTCCTAAAATTATTGAACATGCCGTAGTAGCGGCGCAACGGCAAAAAGTAGTAGCAGATAATCATATTGGTGAAGGAGCTGTCATTGGCGCCACACAAGAAGCGTTAGAGCAGTTAAAACGTAAAGCCACAGGACTTAACGTAGGTGGTAAGATTGGCATTGCGCGCTATCGGGAGCATATTAGTGTGGCGATTTATATTGGTGTAGGTATTTTGCATTTGAATGAAATTGCGGTGGCCATTGCACATAGAAGCTTGCCGGCAAGGGAAGAAGTAGGAGAAAAAAGTGATACCTAAAATTATCCACTATTGTTGGTTTGGTGGTAAGCCATTACCAAAAAAATATAAAAAGTATATAGAAACATGGAAAAAATATTGCCCAGATTATGAAATTATAGAATGGAATGAAAATAATTTTGACATAAATCAAAATAGATTTTGTAAAGAGGCTTATGAAGCTAAAAAATGGGCTTTTGTAGCTGACTATGTAAGATTAAAAGTTTTATGTGAATATGGAGGCATCTATCTTGATACAGACATAGAAGTTTGCAAGTCCTTTGATAAGATTTTGGGCTATGATGCCTTTGTAGGTTTTGAGTCAAGTGATTGTATTTCTACAGCAACAATAGGGTCTGAAAAATCCGGAGAATGGATTACTTATTTACTCAGTTATTATGATGATAAATCTTTTTTTGAGGTTGATGGTGGAGTAAAATTAATAACAAACGTGATAATTATAACTAAAATGACAAAAGCGCGTTATAATATTATTTTTAATAATAAATTTCAAATTTTTGGTGAAAATAATGCCTTATTTCCGTTTGAAGTATTTTGTGCTAAAGAATTTGGAACTGGAAGGAATAGAAAAACTGATAATACATATACAGTACACCATTTTTCGGGCAGTTGGCTTACTCCTTACGGAAAATATAAACAAATTAGTCATCAAATAAGACATAGAGTAAAAAATACAATTAAATCATATTTTAAAAATTTAAAATCATAATTAGAGGTAAGCAATAATTTTTGAGGATAATTATTATATATTTTAGTTGAGGAAATTCTAGGTGGAAGATAAATTATTATCAGTTATTATTCCGGTATATAAAGTGGAAAAATATTTACAGCGGTGTGTAGACTCAGTACTATCTCAGACTTATAAAAATTTAGAAGTTATTTTGGTTGATGATGGATCTCCTGATAGATGCGGTCAAATTTGTGATGAATATCTTGAAAAAGATAATAGGATTGTTGTGTTACATCAGGAGAATCAAGGACCAAGTGGAGCACGTAATAATGGATTGTCTATTGCAAAAGGAGAATATATTGCTTTTGTAGATAGTGATGATTGGTTAGATACCAATATGTATAAATCTTTAATTGAATTAATTGAAACATATGATTTAGATATGGCAAGGTGCTCAGTTAATATATCTGATGGAATAAGCAAATCCTCAGTATTACCTAAGGGAAATATTATTAATAAAGTTATTAAAGATGACGATGTTTTTGAATTATATTTTACAGAGTTTTTATGTAAAATTGTATGGAATGTTGTTTATAAACGTAATATTATAGAAGGGATTTTATCTCCAGAAAGATGTCATGCTCAGGATAATTATGTATCTGGCAGATATTTATATAGGACTAAGCGTTTAATGATTTCAGATCAATGTTTGTACTATTATTTTACTAATCCAGCTGGTATAACAAATGGTGGTCAAAAAAGGTTATTAGATATTTGTATCTGTTCAAAATTATTACGCGATGATTTAGTTAAACATGAAGGATTAACTAAAGAATTGTATATACAATGTTTGAATAGAAAACTTGCTAGAGAATTATTTCATTTTATTAGAGCTAAATCTGAAAAATATAGAATTAAATCTGTAGATAAAGAACAATACAAATTTATTAATACATATTTGGATTTTGGACGAAAAATTAGATTTAATTTTTCGTTGAAGAAAAAAGGTATAAAAGTTATGTAATTGAATATAATGAATTTACTAACATTCATTAAGAGTTTTTATTGAGTGATTTGAGGGAAGATAATCATATCAATTCTTGAAAGGAATAAAATATGAAAATAGCTGTAGCAGGTATAGGATATGTAGGACTAGCTAATGGCTTATTGATTGCACAACATCATGAAGTTATAGCATTAGACATTCTTCCTGATAAGGTTGAATTGGTGAATAAAGGAATTTCGCCTATTGTGGATGAAGAAATTTCTAAGTTTTTAAAACGAGATGATATAAACTTTAAAGCAACGCTAGATTCTAAAGTTGCTTTTACTGATGCAAAGTTTGTAATTATTTCAACCCCCACAAATTATGACCCAAAGAAGAATTTCTTTGACACTACTTCTGTAGAAGCAGTTCTTGAAGCGGTTTTAGAGATAAATCCTGAAGCAGTTATGATTATTAAATCTACAGTGCCCGTGGGTTATACTTTGCAAATGAGAGAAAAATATCAAACAGATAATATTATTTTCTCTCCTGAATTTTTGCGAGAGGGAAAAGCCTTATATGATAATTTATATCCTTCACGAATTGTAGTTGGCGAACAATCAGAACGAGCAGTCGAGTTTGCTAATTTATTAGTAGAGGGGGCTATAAAAAAAGATATTCCTATGGTTTTCACTGGTTCTACTGAAGCAGAAGCAATAAAACTTTTTACTAATACTTATTTAGCATTGCGAGTGGCTTATTTTAATGAATTAGATTCATATGCAGAAATTCTAGGTTTGAATACGGCAGAAATTATTAATGGTGTATGTTTAGATCCACGGATTGGTGATTTTTATAATAATCCATCCTTTGGTTATGGTGGATACTGTTTACCAAAAGATACAAAACAATTATTGGCTAATTATCATGATGTACCACAAAATTTGGTATCAGCTATTGTAGAGGCAAACCGTACTCGTAAGGAACATATTTCTGATATGATTTTGGAGCATAATCCAAAAGTAGTAGGTGTATATAGATTAACTATGAAGAGTGGTTCTGATAATTTTCGGGATTCGGCGATTCAAGGTGTTATGAAACGGATTAAGGCAAAAGGGGTTAAAGTTGTTATATATGAACCTACATTGTTAGAAGATGATTTTTTTCACTTGCGTGTGATTCGTGATTTAGATGAATTTAAAAGAGTGAGTGATATGATTGTAACCAATCGTTGGTCAGATGATTTACAAGATGTGAAAGATAAAGTATATACGCGTGATTTATTTGATAGAGATTAGTGTATCTAAATAGTAAAAATACACTTGACATCATAGCCTTTAAACGATATACTATTTAAGTACTCTTTTAAGAGTGGTTTAAGAAGTAGAGGCCATCCGCTTCTCACCTATTGTCTCGAAATAATAGGTTGAATACATTAACTGTTATGTTAGCTAGTTACGGATGGCATTATGCCGTCCGTTTTTTATTTATAGAGAAAAAATTGTTGGAGGTGACTATTATTAGCAAAGATACGCCGCGCATTAATGAAGAAATTCGCGCCCGTGAAGTTCGTGTGGTAAGTGCCGATAATGAGCAATTAGGGATTATGTCGGCTCGTGAAGCTCTTGCGTTAGCTGAAGAACATCAATTGGACTTAGTAGAAGTGGCACCAAATGGTAAGCCACCAGTATGTCGAATTATGAATTACGGTAAATATCGTTATGAGCAACAGAAGCGCGAAAAAGAAGCTAAGAAAAAACAGAAGACTTTTACTTTGAAAGAAGTAAAACTTCGTCCCCATATTGAGGATCATGATTTCTATGTTAAAATGAAAAATGCTACAAAATTTTTAGCAGAAGGTAACAAAGTAAAAGTTACAATCATGTTCCGTGGCCGTGAATTGAGCCATCCTGAATTGGGTCAGAATGTATTAACCCGTTTTGCCAAAGAATTGGAAGAACAGGCAGTTGTTGAAAAAGCAGCTAAGCTTGAAGGGCGAAACATGACGATGATATTAGCAAAAAAAGGATAATTGAGGAGGATATTAGTTATGCCAAAAATTAAAACTCGCCGTGCAGCGGCTAAACGTTTTGTACCGACTGGTAGCGGTGAATTCAAACGTGCGAAAGCATTTAAGAGCCATATCTTGGAAAAGAAATCCCCAGCTCGTAAACGCAATCTTCGCAAAGCAACTTTGGTTAGCAAAGCCGACTACAAACGCGTTGCTAAATGCTTACCATACGCTTAATAGTTAGAATTACTGGATAATGGAGGAAATATACAATGGCTAGAGTGAAAAAGGGCGTTACAGCTCATGCACGTCATAAGAAAATTTTAAAATTAGCTAAAGGCTATCGTGGTACACGTAGTCGTTTGTTCAAAAAAGCAAACGAAACGGTAATGAAAGCATTATATTATGCTCGTCGTGACCGTCGTGCGAAAAAACGTGAATTCCGCAAATTGTTCATTACTCGTATCAACGCAGCAGCTCGTTTGAACGGTATGAGCTATAGCCGTTTTATCGCTGGTTTGACTAAAGCTGGTGTTACAGTAGACCGCAAAATGTTAGCTGATCTTGCTGTTAACGATGCAGCAGCTTTTGCTAAATTTGTTGAAGTAGCTAAAAACGCATAAAAACTATAATTAATAAAGTGGTGTAAATCTTGTATATTAAGATTTGCACCACTTTTTATTTTAAGTTATAGTAGTATTAATATAGTGTAAGTATTAGTTTGTAATAATGATTAAGGTAGTATTCTATGACTATTATAGTAACAGGTGGAGCTGGTTTTATCGGTTCAAATTTTATATTTTATATGTTAAATAAATATCCCACATATCGTATTATCTGTATAGATAAATTGACATATGCTGGAAATCTATCTACATTAGCAAGTGTTATGGACAAACCTAATTTTTGCTTTTTTAAAATAGATATTTGTGATAAAAATGAAATTGAACAGATTTTTATAAAAGAAAAACCAGATGTGTTGGTTAATTTTGCTGCTGAATCTCATGTGGATCGCTCTATTGAGAACCCTAATATTTTTTTAGAAACTAATATTATGGGGACAGCGGTACTTATGGATACATGTCGTAAATACGGCATCAAGCGATATCATCAAGTTTCGACTGACGAAGTATATGGTGATTTACCATTAGATAGAGCGGATTTATTTTTTACAGAATCTACACCACTTCATGCAAGCTCGCCTTATAGTAGCTCTAAAGCTGGAGCTGATTTATTAGTTTTAGCTTATTATAGAACGTATGGATTACCTGTTACTATTTCTCGCTGCTCTAATAATTATGGACCTTATCATTTTCCTGAAAAATTGATTCCTTTAATGATTACGAATGCATTAAAGGATAAGTCTTTACCTGTATATGGTGAAGGTAAAAATGTTCGTGATTGGTTATATGTGGAAGATCATTGTAAAGCTATTGATTTAATTATTCATAAAGGCCGTGAAGGGGAAGTATATAATGTTGGCGGTCATAATGAAATGGCTAATATTGATATAGTTAAATTAATTTGCAAAGAATTGGGCAAATCGGAGAACTTAATCACTTATGTAACAGATCGTAAGGGGCATGATATGCGTTATGCTATTGATCCTACTAAAATCCATACAGAACTTGGTTGGTTACCAGAAACTAAATTTGCTGATGGTATTAAAAAGACTATTCAGTGGTATTTAGATAACCGTGAATGGTGGGAAGACTTGATAAGATAGAAAATAGTAATAGGAAATGCATGATATATTCTTAAGTGTAACAAGGTGGTATGATGAGTAAAAGGAAAGTTTTTGTTTTAAAAGAAGTTTTGGAAGACGGATATAATGCTGGAAGTAAGGCTCGTATTGATATTGATGAAATATTAGCACGATATGGATTTCCTTATATTAGTAATTATTCGGGATATGCTAAGCGGTTACCAGGCGTAAAAAATTATTTAAAATATCGATTGCAATGCAAATGGAATAGATTAAAGACGATATATCATATGTATAAATTAGATAGGAGATGGAATGATAAAGACTTGTTATTTATACAATTTCCAGATTATTCACCAGCAATTGTGCATAAATATCTTTATAAATGGGTTAAAAATAAAAAAACAATAGTTTTGATTCATGATATTGATGAGTGGCGATATACAAATCAAAATAAAATTGTAGATAGTATATTGAATGATGCAGAATACTTAGTCGTACATAATGAAAGAATGAAACAGCGATTACAGGTAGAAGGTATTATTAAACCTAAAATAGTTTCACTTGATGTTTTTGACTATTTAATGAAAAAAGAAGTAAAAGATTCAGTATATTTTAAATCAGTGATATTTGCTGGAAATTTGACTAAATCTCAATTTTTGAAATCTTGGATTGCATTAGAGCGAAACTATAGAATTGATTTATATGGTAATGGTTTAGTTGATGATATTAATAATGAGAATAAAGTTAAATATCATGGTAGTTATACTGCTGACGATTTATTAGAGCATTTAAGCTATGGATTTGGTCTTGTGTGGGATGGAGATTCAGTAGAAACTTGTTCTGGTAAGATAGGAGAGTATACTAGGTGGAATAATCCACATAAATTTTCTCTATATATGGCTGCAGGTATTCCAGTTTTTGTATGGAAAGAGTCTGCTATTTCGGATATAGTAATAAAGAATAAATTAGGCTATGCAGTTGGCTCTTTAAAAGAAATTGATGAAATACTATTAACAATTACAGAGAAAGAGTATTATGAATTATGTGAAAATGTAAAGAGCATTCAAAAAAAGGTAGGTATTGGGGGATATTTTACTGTGGCATTAGATAGAATTTTGGAACAAGAGCAAATTATGTAGATTATTTTGAACCATATTTAGTAATATATAAGTAATATTAAATTTAGAGGATTATATGTTAACAGTAGTAATATTAGCAAAAAACGAAGAATTAAATATAGTTGAAGCCATAGAGAGTGCTAAAAAAGTATCCTCAAAAGTCTTAGTGATTGATTCAGGAAGTGAGGATAGTACAGTTTTATTAGCTGAATCTGTTGGCGCTAAGGTAATTAGTCGTGAGTGGGATAACAATTTTGCAGCACAGCGTAATTTTGCATTAGAACATGTAGATACGAAATGGATATTCTATTTAGATGCAGATGAGAGGATAAATGACGAACTTGCTAAATCAATAAAGAAATTGGTTCGTGAAGATAAAGATGCACTTTATGAAATTGAGCGTAGAAATAGTGCTTTTGGTAGAGAATTTAAGTATGGAGTGTTGTCTTCTGACACAGTAAAACGACTATTTCCCACTCAAAAAGCTATATGGCAAGGAAAAGTTCATGAGTCGGTTGTAACTGATTTACCAACTATAATGATTGATGGATATATTCAGCATTATACGTATAGAGATTTTGATCAGTATATTTCTAAGATGAATACATATTCATCTATTTGGGCAAGAGATAGTCATAAAAAAGTAAGTTTGTTAAAAGATACAATATTTAGACCTGCTTTTGCTTTTTTTAAGATGTATATACTGAAATTAGGTTTTTTAGAAGGTTGGTTAGGATTTATTCTTGCTGTAAATTATAGCGTATATACTCTTAATAAGTATGCAAAGTTGAAGATGAAATAAAGGATATAGCAATGAAAAAAATATCTGTAATAGTTCCTGTTTATAAAGTAGAAAAATACATACATGAATGTGTTGATTCGATTCTTAATCAAACGTATAAGAATTTAGAAGTAATTTTAGTAGATGATGGTTCACCAGATAATTGTGGCAAAATATGTGATGAATATGCTATTAAGGATAAGCGTGTTAAGGTTATTCATAAGAAAAACGGTGGACTAAGTGATGCTCGTAATGCTGGTATTGAAGAGGCAAAGGGCGAAGTTATAAGTTTCATAGATAGTGATGATTATATAGATGCTAGTATGTTTAGCAATATGATAGAATATCTTGAAGATAATGATTTAGATATGGTTTGTGCCGATACTTTTATTGTAAGAGGAAATAGAAAGCGGTATAAATTACATTATAATAAAAATATCATTTATGATGGAATAATAGCATTAAATAAAATATTAAGCGGAAGAATTGATAATTCTGCTTGTAATAAGATTTATAAGAGGGAAATAATAGCGGATATTAGATTTCCTATTGGTAGGAAATATGAAGATGTAGCAACTATTTATAAGTATGTTTTCAATGCAAAGAGAGTAGGATATCTTTCACAAGCGGTTTATTATTATAGAAAAATAAGTACATCTATTACTGGCTCCTCTTTTAATAGTCAAAGTCGTTATGATTGCTTTATTGGTTATAGGGAACGTTTAGAGTTTGCGAAGTTACATCAATTAGACTGTATTCATGATTGTGAATTATTAGCCTTAGAAACGGCGTTATCGACATTAACAGTTTTTTATGCGCTAGGTGAGCATGAAAGCTCCGAACGTTATAGAGAAGTAATATCTTTTATTGAATCACATTTAAATATTAAACTTGTAGACAGGTTACGTAAAAAGCATAAGTTATTGCTATGGAGCTTTAAAAATTTTAAACCGTTACATAAGATATATGCAAAGTTATCTAGTTTATCAAAAAGGATTTAATAGTTGTAAATAATCTGTAAAAACCTTGTAAAAATGGTATAATAGTCAAAGTTAATACATTATGAATGTAGGTTACTTAGTTAGGATAATGTAGGAGTTCTTATGAAGTATTATAACCGTTTTTTATAAGGTTTTTTATTTGATATAAAGTTATTTATTTGGTTCTTAATATTGTTAAGCGTATTTCGTTTGATTTTTGTTTTAATGTTCAAAAATCAATTAGTAGATGGTTTACATTTGGTCGATTTAGCCGCTGTGTTATGGTATGGATTGAGACTGAGCCTAAAAACGAGTGGTATTGTTTTATTAGTTAGTTTTTTATTAGCTACTGTTATAGGTACGATATCTTCGTATTGGTTTAATAATATAAGTTATCGTATTAGACAATGGGTTGCTTATATTTCTACATTTATTTTTACACTTTTATTTTGTATTAGGATTCCGTATTATTCAATTTTTAATTCTTCTTTTAATTTAATGTTAGTCAATGGTGCTAATGATGATTTATCAGCGATTTTAGATACTGCGATAGAATCATATGGATTATTGTGGCGATTCCCTATAGCAATTTTATTAGGAGTTGGGTTAGCTTATATTGCATGGCTTTTTATTAGGAAACAATATAAGTGGCTCAATTCTTTAATTATTTTTAATGAAAGGGAATTAAAACGATTTTTTTATGTTAAAATACTTGCTTGTTTTATTTTAGTAGTTGGTGGTGCTGTATTTTTGCGATATGGTGGCGCATTTTCTTATAGTGGGTCAATTAATTGGGAAAGTGCAAGTAGATTACATTCTAATTTATTAAATGAGGCTATTTTAGACGATGGACAAGCTTTGTATCGTGTATATTCCAGTCAGAATCGGTTGAAAAAAGCTAGAACATTAACCGCAACTCCAGCTGAATTAAAAGAGATGATTCAATTGGTTGATGGAAATATCTCAGAAACAACAATTGATGAGTCATTTAAACGAACGATAAAAAACTCATATTTAAAAGAACAACCCAAGTCAGTTATTTTTATTTTAGGAGAATCTTATGGGTTATGGCCATTTTTAGATACTTTTAAAGGACCAGGGAATTACTTAGTTCAAGAAGCAGAGTCGTTAGCAAGGTCACCTAGAGGCATTCTTTTGGAAGGCCTAGCATTTGGTGCTGGTACAATGGGAGCTGTTAATGGCTATGTAACAGGACTACCCGATACAGGTTTATATCCTAATTATGAAAAAACAAGTTATAACCAAATATATGCTATGGGCATTGGTAATATGATGAAACAGTTAGGTTATAAAACTGTATTTTGGTATGGTGGTTTTGGTGCTTGGCAAGATATTCGCAAGTTTACTTTAGCGCAAGGGTTTGATGAATTTCATGAATCGAGCTCTTTTAAAAATCAACAAGGTAATGCATGGGGCGTACCTGATAAGGTGTTATTTCAAGAAGTTGAATCTTATATGCAACAATATAAAGGGGAAAAGGTGTTTCATTTTATTTTAACTACTAGTAATCACCCACCTTATGATATTGATGTTAAGCATGAAGGCTTTAATTTAAGTAAAGTGACTAATCATCAAATATCAGAATTGCCTCAAGATGATAAAAGAATTAATGAACTCGGTCATATTTGGTATGCTGATCATGTAATGGGAGAATTTGTTAAGCGTACAGAAGAGCATAATCCTGATACTTTGTTCATTATTACTGGTGATCATAGTGAACGTTTTACATTTAATAAAGAAGTGGATTTTAGAACAGCATCAGCAATTCCGATAATACTTTATGGTAAGGGAATAGATCATAATTGGTTGTTACCACAACCATATACAAGTGCTTTGCAATTAATTCCTACTATTGCAACATTAGTAGGAAAATCAGGGGATGTTTATTATAGTTTATTGCCTAGTATGTTTGAACCAACATCTTTTGTATTTAATTATAATTTATGGTTAGACAAAGAAGGGTATCATAAATTATCTGATGGTTTATCTAATCGTCAAAAAAAATATGTAGAGGCAATTAAAACGATAGCTATGTGGAGAATTATAAAAGGAAATAGTATAGAGTAAGTGAGAAAAATGTGGCTCCAAGGAAAATTAACTTGGAGCCACATTTTTTGTATTAGATATTCCGAATATAAATTTATAAAAAAGTATACAAAAATATAAAATGGTATTGAAAATATATTGTTTTAGGTGTAGAATATCAGTAAAGAAGATAAAAAAATATTTAAATGTATAATAAATTATATGACAGGCGGTGATAGTTATGAATTTAAAAAAATCAGTCATTCCTCATTATTCTTCATTTCTAAGAGTAAAGGGCGGTGAAACTATTTACATTTCAGGTCAATTACCTATTGATACAGAGACGAAAAAGCCGGTATCAAAAGAAACGAAAGACCAGGTACGTCTTGCATTAAAAAAAATGGAAGACATAATTAAAACTCAAGGAGGAGATCGATATCATATTGTAAAGACAGTAGCATATACTGACGATATATCAAATTGGGAAGATATAAATGAAGTATATAATGAATTTTTTGGTGAACATAAGCCAACGAGAACAATTGTTGCGGTAAAGGAAATTCATTTCGGTGTTAAGGTAGAAATAGAGGGTATTGCAGTTATTTAACTGAGGAGGATACTTACTATGGGATTATTACAACGGTATCAAAAGACTTCATTATTGGTTAAATTATTAGGTGCTATGGTCATTGGTAGTATTATTGGTGTAATTGCAGGAAAGAGTATTTTATTTTTAGAGCCATTAGGAAAAATATTTTTACAATTATTAAAAATGGCGGCATTACCACTAATATTTTTTAATTTAATTGCAGGAATTTCAACAATGAGTGACCCTAAAATATTAGGGCGAGTAGGTAGTAAGATTATGGTATACTATCTCATGACAACAGCGTGTGCATTATTTATTGCTTTTTATATTGGAAACCTTATTGGGCCTGGCTATGGGTTACAATTGACTGAAGCTTTTGATGGAAAAGTAGCTTAAGTACCTTCTTTAATGGATACTTTAGTTAATATGATTCCAGCAAATATTTTTGAGGCATTGGCTAAAGGTTCATTTGATCAAGTTATAGTATTTAGTACTTTTGTAGGGATAGCTATTATTCTTATGGAAAAAGATGATAGAGAATATTTGTCTAATTTTTTTAATGTTACTTCAAGGATGTTATGTCGATTAGTTGGAGTTGTTATGGGTTATGCACCTATTGGTGTAGGAGTTTTGATTGCATGTACTGTTGGTAGATACGGGGAAAATTTAGTAGGATTTCTTGGAAAGTTTTTAGTGAGTGTGTATATATGTATTATTGCTATGATTATTGTGTATATGATTTTATTGACAATTTTTACTAAACGCAATGCTTTTTCCACGATAAAACTATGCTTGCCAGGAATGATGACGTCTTTCAGTACTGCTAGTAGTATGGCCACAGTACCCGTTAATTTAGAGTGTGCCGATGCGTTAAAGGTGAGTAGATCTATATCAGGTTTTACAGTACCATTAGGGGCTCAAGTTAATAAAGATGGACAAGGAATATTAATTGCTTTAACATTTGTTGTGGCTAGTCAGTGTGTTGGTTTAGATGTATCTATGGATATGTTAATTAAGATGGTTGTATTAGGGTTAATTTTAACAACTGGTACTGGAGGGATGCCGGGAGGAAGTATTGTGAGTTTGACAATTATTGTTGATACTTTTGGTTTACCTTTGGAAGTTGTAGCTATTATTGCAGGGGTATTTACATTAGTTGATACAGGAGCAACAATGATGAATTGTTTAGGTGATTTAATTGGCACTACTATTGTTGGTGATAGTGAAAACGATGTCGCATAGGAGGGTTACGGATGAAAAAGTTTTATGATATGATTGAGACTCCAGCTATGTTAATTGATGAAAAAATCACGCTTAATAATATAAAAATGATGCAAGAGTTATCTAATAGAAAAGGAGTGGCTTTAAGGCCACATATTAAAACACATAGAATGACATATTTTGCTAAATTACAAATGGAGGCGGGTGCTTCTGGGATTGCTTGTGCAAAAATTGGCGAAGCAGAAGTGATGGCAAAAGCTGGTATAGAAGATATATTTATTGCGAATGAAATTGTAGGTATATCTAAGTATGAACGATTAAAAATGTTAAACAGAAAAATAAAAACATTAAGAATTGGTGTTGATAATACATTTCAGATTGATCAAATTGAAAAAGTGTTTAATGGTGAAAAACCTTTGGAAGTTTTAATTGAATATGAAGTTGGAGAGGTAAGAAGTGGTATAATAAGTGATGAAGATTTATTGTTTTTAGCGAAGTATGTTAACTCAAAAAAAAATGTAGTATTAAAAGGGATATTTTCTCATGAAGGTCATACATATAAAGCCTCTAGTATGGAAATTTGTAAAGAAAAAGCAGAAGAAGCATATAGGCGTACAGTTAGAGCAGCTGAATTGATTAGAGATGAGGGAATTCCTCTTGAAATTGTTAGTGTTGGGGCAACTCCGTCTATTATGAATGGTGCATATTTTGAAGGAATTACGGAGTTTCGTTTAGGTACATATATATTTTTTGATTTAGGACAAGCATTGGCAATTAATGATTTTAGTAAATGTTCTGCATCTGTTTTAGCATCTGTTATTTCTAAACCAACTGATAGTCGTGTTGTTATAGATGCTGGTGCTAAGGCACTTGTATCACAAAATCGTACAGAAGGCATTTGTGCAACTAATGGATTTGGTTATGTAAAAGATTCAAATAATGTTAGGTTGAAAGGTCTTTTTGATGAACATGGAATTATTGAAAATAAAAAGTTTAGTCAAGAGATTAGTATAGGAGATAAAATTGAAGTAATACCAAGTCACATTTGTCCGACTGTAAATTTGTATGATAAGGTGTATTTAATCAATGATGGCTATATTGTAAAAGAAATTCCTGTTGATTGTCGTGGGAAATCTCAATAGGATAAAAACTTAATTCTAAGAATATTTAATGCATTCAAACTGGAAATTAGCTATAATGAATATAAAGTACAGATTAAAATATAAAATTGATAGTGAGGATATACTATGAATGAGTATTTAAAAAGTTATTTTCCAGTAGCAGATATTATTTCTAATACCTTTGGCAATTGTTGCGAGGTGGTCGTTCATGATTTAACATCTCCAGAATCATCTGTGGTATATGTGGCAAATGGAAATATAACAAATAGACGTATAGGGCAATCTTTTGACCATTTAGTTCGTCAAGTTTTACTTAATAAAAAATTTAAAAATGATAGTGTATCTAACTATTATTTTGAAGGACCAAATGGAAGTCATATAAAGTCATCATCTGCACTAATTAGAGAGCCGGATGGGAATGTAGTAGGAATGATTTGTATCAATATAGCTACTAATTTATTTGAAGATTTAAAGTCATTTATTGATACTTTTTTATCTACTGAAAAAGATTCTATATTTCTTCAAGAGGAAGAAGTTCAACCTGATATTATGTCTGTAATTGATTCAATTATTGCTAAGACTATTGGGGCCTATGATCCTCAAGGATTGAGTCGAAAAAAGTCAGTTGAGATTGTAAAATTTTTAGATGAGAAAGGAATATTTTTAGTAAAAGGAGCTATTGATAAAGTTGCTTCTTTACTGGGAGTATCTAAAGTCACGATTTATAGCTATTTGGATGAAGCAAAAGGCAAGAGATAAAATTTAAAATAATAATGGTGATTTTATAAGTAAATAAAGAAATAAATTATACCCCCCTTTAAGCAGAGAGATGATATAATAGTTAGCTCTCTGCTTTTGTTTATATTACTAAAAATATTATTTATTAATCTCTTTCAAAACCTCTAGTATATCCTTTGGCTCTTTCACAATATATTCAGCCCCCAGCTCTCTCAGCACATCTTCATCTCTAAATCCCCAAGTGACAGCGATAGGAAGTAGTCCAGAGTTCTTAGCAGTAGCTAGATCTACTTCGGAATCGCCAATATAGATAGCTTCTTCGGGTGTGCTTTGTAATTCTTCAAGGGCTGCTAGGACCATATCTGGTTCTGGCTTACGTTTGCGATTGGTCGTTTCACCAATAGCAACGGTAAAATACTCCTTAAAGTACTGATTATTCAGTGCCGTAACGCCTTCTTGTACTTTATTTGATACGACGGCTAATTTATAGCCGTCGTTTTTTAATGCCTTTAATAATTCATAAATGCCAGGATAGGGAGCTGTTTTATCGTTGCAATGATCGGCATAATAGGCTTTAAATTCTTGTAGCATAGTGTCCTTTTCAGATTTACTAATAGGGGGCGTTAAAGTAGGTATACTACGGTCTACTAACTTAGCGAGTCCATTGCCTACAAAGCTACGGATTTCTTCATAGGAACGAGTTGGATACTTATGTTTGGTTAAGACATAATTCATAGTATCCATTAAATCTTCAAGGGTGTTTAAAATAGTACCATCACAATCAAAAATTATAGTTGTATATTGTTTCATGAAATATATCTCCTTGTTTTTTCAAGATTTATCTAAATTAAGTGTATTTCTTTTAGTATAGGTGAAAAAATGTACACTGTAAACAGAATTTCCCTCATAATTCAATTGAATAAGTATAGGGATTTAGTATATACTTATAAGAGAACATAGGAGGAGTCTTTGATGAGTACGATGGAATTATTGCAGCCTGTAGACAACGCATTTCGTGACTTGTTTGATTTGCGTGGTAATTGGTTTTTTGCCTTCGATAAAGGGAAGGATAAAACCTATGAAACTGGTGTAGCACGGCAAATGTCGGTGCCAGTTCCGGCGGCGTTGCAGGATTTATTTGTAAGTCCTGAAGAACGTACCTACTGTGGCACGATGTGGTATGAACGTAGTGTATTTGTGCCCAAACGATGGCTAGGATCAGATGTATTTTTACGTTTTGATGGTATTGGTAGTCGGGCTGTCGTATATGTGAATGGTATGGAAGTTGGACGGCCTGAAGGGGCGTTTGTTACCTCTACACTCAATGTAACGCGCCAACTTCGATATGGTGAAGACAATCGCATAGTAGTTAAAGTAAATAATGAATTATCGGCCTATTCATTGCCAGCAGGACAAGTAATTACGTCACCTAAGGGGCGACGTATTAATCAGCCTAATTTTTCATATGATGTACCTAGTGGCATTTATGGCAATGTGACGTTGTATACGGTGCCGACTACACGTTTGACTGATGTGGCTATTCAAACTGTGGAATTGTCTACTGAACAGGCTGTAGTGCAATATATGGCCCATGTGCAAGGCAATTGCTTAGTAACGGCCACTTTGCGTGATCGAGAAGGGCGAATTGTAGCTACTGGTGTTGGGGGCAATGCAAAGCTTGTTGTTGAAAATCCTCAAATTTGGACTATTGGTGAAGGGTATTTATATACACTTGAATTAGAAGTGAGTCGACTTGGTAAACAGCATGATATGTATGCTTTGCGTATTGGCATTCGTACCGTGGCTATTGAGTCAGGTAATTTTACCTTAAATGGAACGGTTATTCGTTTGAAAGGACAGCAGTTTACTGGAAATGTTAATCAATTAACTGTGAATCCAATCCAAGCTAAACAGCGACTTCTTCAAGTGTTAGCGACTGGTGGCAATTGTATTTTTAGCAATGGTCAACCATTGTCTCCTGAAATTTTACAATTGGCTGATGAATGTGGTGTGCTTGTAGTGGCTGAAATGCCAGCAGCTGGTTTGCAGGCTAAAGACTTACAGCAAGGGGAAGCTAATTTCAGTAAAAGTGATATAAAATCTCGACTCTTAGATACTCATAAAAACACGATTGACTTCTTAATTACTCGTGATAAAAACCATCCATCTATCGTTAGTTGGTCTTTGTTATATAATCCATTGACGATGATGAAAGATGATGAAGCCTATTATAAAGAAATTGCTGAAACGGCCATTCAAAGTGACTGGGAACATCGTCCATTAGCTTTAACTGTTAAACAACCATTGAGCCAGATTTGGACTGGTAATTTGAATTCGTACTCTTTATTACTATTAAGTGCTTGGTCAAATCAGTGGCAAATGGATGGGGAAGTATTACAAAGTTTAATGTATAAAGAATTAGTAGAATGGCAAGCTAAACAATCTGAAAGGGCATTGGCTGTTTTGCTAGGTCCAGAATTTTCAAGCTTAAATTCTGTTGGTACTGGCAATACTTCTATGTCAACCTCTTATGTAGCGAATAGAGAACAAAGTGAAAAAGTAAAAATTTTGTTAGCTATGCTAAGTTCTATGCCTAATGTGCAAGGGCAATTTCTGCAAAATGGGGTAGTTGGATTAGACGAAACTATTATGCAAAGTTGGAAGTAGTTATAAGTTTTAGTAGTTTTTGTAAAGGAGAGTGTGTAATGTTTAATCAACACACTCTTTTTTTAATATAATTATATTTACAATAATAAATTACGGAGGTCAGTGTGTTATTTAAAAATTTAGAACTGAAAAAAGGAATTATGTTTTTTTTCAGTATTTTTGTCATTACGTTGGCTTGGCGTTTGTTGATGGGATTGCCATTCGCTATTACTAAAGTAGAAATTGGTGGTATTGTTTTACTGACATATAGTTTGTTTTTATTTAAACTTCAGAGAAAAGCTATAATTATTAGTTTTATCATTGCTTTTGGAATTGCTTCGCTAATTTTGTTGCGTTTATTTACAGGCACTTCTTTAGAATCTTCTTTTATAAAAGTGCAATGGTCGGAAGGACTAATACTTAGTGGAACGCTATTACAAATAGTTTTTTTTTGCTAAAAAAGCTACTCAACATTATCGTAAGGTACTAGTAGTAATTATAAGTTGTATTATATTTTTATTATTTCTACCAGTAATAATTTATTGGGGTTATTGGCTGGTGAGTAATCAATGGCTTCAAACTGATATAATCCTGGCTATTTATCAGACTAACTTTTCAGAAGCAAAAGCATATTTAGCAAGCCAAAGTTTAACTGCTTGGATTGGTTGTTTAATCTTATTATTTTTAGGATTACTTGTATCTATTTATTTAGTAAAGCAGTTATTTAGATTAGAGGCATTTAGTTTAAGCGGAAAGTCAAGATTTTGGTGCGTAGGAACTATTGTAATCTTATTTCTTTCTTTGGGTTTAAGCAATAAGTCAATTAAAGTTTCTGCACCTTATATTTTATTGCAATCAGTAAAACAGTCGGTAGGAGATTATGAGAAGTTTGGTATTCTTAGACAGGCTAGGGAGAATAAATTAAAATCATTGACAGGGTTAACTGTTCAAGAGCAGAGTAAGGGAGTTTATATTTTAATTATTGGTGAATCGGAGTCGAGAGACCATATGAGTCTTTATGGTTATAATAGAGAAACAACACCATGGTTGAATGAGTTTTCTAAGAATAAGGATACAATAGTATTTGATAATGCATATTCAAACCATACTCATACTGTTCCAAGTCTTACATATGCACTTAGTGAGAAAAATCAATATAATGATATTTCTTTAGAAGATGCAAACTCAATTATGGAAATTAGTAAGGTTGCAGGAATCAAGACATACTGGTTGAGTAATCAAGCTAAATATGGAGCATGGGATACACCAATTGCAGAGATTGCATCTACAGCAACTACACAGGTGTGGTTGAATGGTAATGGGGGTGAGGAAACAACGACTGTATACTATGATGATAAGTTAATTGAAGAAGTTGGAAAACTAAAAAATATTGAGAGTGGGTTAATTGTTATTCATGTAATGGGGAGTCATGGTTCATATAATGATCGATTTCCTGCTAGTTTTAATAAGTTTTCTGGTAATAGTGAAGATATTGATTCTTATGATAATAGTATATTGTTCAATGACTATGTATTATCTCAAATTTATAAAGAAATCTCTCAAAATCCAAATTATAAGGCTATGATAATGATGTCTGATCATGGAGAAGATGTGGAAGGTAAGAATTCTCATGATAGTAGTAAGTTTACATATCCTATGGCTAGAATACCACTAATAGTTAACTTTTCCGAGTCATATGTAAAGGAACATCAACACTTGATAGATGTATTGAAAAGTCATAAAGAATCATATTGGACAAATGATTTAATGTATGATTTATTATTGTCAATATTGGGAATTCAAGGGGCGCCAGTGGTTAATCCTAAATTTGATTTATCTTCACCGCAATATGATAGAACGCTAGATACGATTCGAACTCTTCATGGTAAAATGAAATTAACTAAATAATGGGATTATAGTTAAAAAACCACTGCATTTGCAGTGGTTTTTATCATTTTATTTTTCTATATTTTATTTTTCCTTCCCTCTAAAAAACTTTCCAATCACAGGCATTCGTTCGCCATCGTGGCGGTTAAGTCCTTTTAATAGCACCATGACTACAACATAGATGATACCACCGATTAAAGCGGTGAAAGCCATAGCAAAGAATTGGTGCATAATTGTTTCAAGTGGGGCATAGAGGAAGAACATAGCCACGCCCATGATAATAGCGCTGACAATGTTTTTCCATAATAGGGAAAAGTCGAGGAAATAACCAGTGTATTTTTTGATCCAAATCAGATTTAAAAGGGCCGCCACGCCGATATCAGCAACTGTAGCATAAGCGGCCCCACTAATGCCAAGCCAGGAGATAGCCGTTAAATTCCAGTTTAAAATTACTTTACATATAGCAGCGACGCCCATATTTACAACTGGAATGGTTGGTTTGCCAAGTCCTTGTAAAACACCAGTTGTTACTTGATGCATACCTAAAAAGAAAATCGCAATAGCCGTAATTTGAGTAGCTTCGGCTGCACGAGGGGCATTGTAGATAATGCTTACTACAGGTTCAGCCAATACATATAACATTAATGTAAATGGTACGGTGGACATGAATGTGATTCGCATAGCTCCGGCCGTACGATAGTAAACGCCTTTTTTATCATCAATGGCATTGGCATTTGAAATTGCTGGTACAATGCTGGTAGCTAAGGCCGCCGTAATGATGGTAGCCAAGTTGATAAGCGGTACGGCCATACCTGTTAAATAACCGAAAAGCTCGGTGGCTTGACTCGTTGAAAAGCCGGCTACTTCTAAGCGTCGAGGCACGATAAATAAGTCTAAATTGGCTACTAATGGCAACATAAGGCTGGCTAGTGAAATTGGAATTGCGAGTTTAATCAGTCGCTTCACAATGGAGCCAGAGGATTCACCAGGCCCATCAGGTTGTTTATGAGCATCGTCTGGTGATTTTGGTAATTTGTAGTAATAATATATGAGCACAACGAGTGCACCAAAGGCCCCAATACCAGCACCTAGGCTAGCACCACCGGCAGCCGCGCCAAGGCCATATGGTAATAGTAAGTACGCAGCCCCTAACATAACAACAACACGGAGCAACTGTTCAATAATTTGGCTGACTGCTGTTGGTGTCATTAATTGCCAGCCTTGTAAATACCCGCGATAACAAGAAATAAGGGTAACAAAGAAAATGGCTGGTGATAAAGCGAGTAAGGCTAAATAGGCGCGATCATCAATGATATAACCAGATGAAATGAGCCAATCGGAACCAAACCACATTAAAATACTAAAGAATAAGCCTGTTGCGAATAAAAGGTAGAAAGAAAGTTTAAATACTTTTTGAGCTCCTTTATAATCGAAGCGGGCTATTTTTTCAGCTGTTAAAATTGAAATTGCAATTGGAATACCAGCACTAGATAATTGTAGCGATAAGAGATAAATTGGAAACGCCATTTGATAAATACCGATCCCTTCACCGCCTAAAACGCGCGATAAGAGGATCCAGTTGATACTGCCAATTGCTTTGACTACAAAGCCTGCAATCGTAAGAATAAGCGTGCCTTGTAAAAATCGGTTAACCATTTACTATACTCCCAACTTGATGTTCAGATAGTTTTAAAGAGGACAAAGTGTTTTGCCCGTATCATGACTAGTAAATTTAATAGATAATAAGTTCTTGTATTAAATCTAATCGTGATGAGATTCATAAAGCCCATCAATAGTTAATTTTAACATAGATTTATATACTCTGCATTAGTATTTTGAGAAAGAGGGAGAGCTTTTTAAGAAATAGGGTATAAATGTATTAAAACAAAAGAGGTTAACACCACTGGTAATACATGTGATGTTAACCTCTTTTATATTTTACTATTGTTTTATTTTGTCCTATAACACTTCATTTTTATTGTGCAGTTACGCCTGCTTGTTCATTAGCAGTATTAGTTGTTGTTTCATTATTTTTAGGTGTTAAGTCGATTACAGGATCTGCTTCAAAATACCGTTCTTTTGTATATATTTTCAACGTAACAGCAATCGCTAAGTTAAGTACAAAAAGGGCACTAAATACAAAGAGTGGGCCGCTATAGCTATTAGTGCTTTCGCGTAAGAAAGAAACTAAGGTAGGTCCAGCGATACCAGCCATGCCCCAAGCGGTGAGGATACGACCATGAATGGCGCTTAATTGTTTTGTCCCAAATAAATCGCTAAGGTAAGCAGGCATACAAGCAAAACCACCACCGTAGCAAGTAATAATCGCAAACACTAAGAATTGAAATATAAAAGACGTAGCTATATTACCAAGTGCTAGGAAGGCTATAATTTCAATGGCAAAGAATAAAATATAGGTGAAGGGCCGACCAAGATAGTCGGATACGGTAGACCAACCAATACGGCCAAGGCCATTAAGAAGGCCGATGATGCCAACCATGGAAGCCGCTTCGTTAGCTGTCATGCCGACAATTTCTTGCGCCATAGGGGAGGCTACAGCGAGTAAACCAATGCCACAGGTGATATTGATGAAAAAAATCCACCATAAGGCAGAAAACTGCCAAGTACGCATAGCATCATGGGCATTCATACCACGATTTAATAGCTGCTCTGCATGAGTTGATGATTTAGAAATAACTTTCGTTGATAAATTAGTCTTAGTTATAGTTACAGTTTTATCTTCAGCTTCAGTTTTAGTTTCAGTTGTAGCTTCTGTTGACATTTCAGAACGCGCATTTACAGGTGGTTTTAGATATAAAGAGGAAGCAATCATAACAAGGATGTATGTAACGCCGAGAATTTGAAACGTTTCTACCAAACCATATTGACTGGTTAAAAATTGCATTACAGGGCCTGCAATGAGGGAGGCGAAGCCAAAGCCCATAATAGCGAGGCCTGTAGCAAAGCCACGATTGCGAGGGAAATATTTTACTAAGGTTGAGACAGGCGTAATGTAACCGACCCCAAGGCCAATACCGCCGATAACACCATAGAAGAGATAGAGTAGGGTAAGGCTAGCTTCACTGAGAGCAAACGATGTGCCAATCATACCTACACCAAAGAAGAGGGTACTAAGAAGACCACTTTTCTTTGGCCCCATTTTTTCAGCGACACTGCCTAACAGACCAGCGGATAGACCGAGAAATAAAATAGCGAGGGAGAATGTCCAGGTAGTTTCTTTTAAGGACCAACCCATGGCCGTCATAATAGGGCGCGTTAATACGCTCCACGCATAGACACTGCCAATACAAATGTGAATTCCGATTGCCGCGAGAGCAATAAGCCAACGATTACGCATAGAAAATCATCCTTTCCATAATGCAAAGGAGAGCTTGCGATCAATTGACAATGAAACCATTGACAATGCAAAAGACCGCCTGAGCAATCTCCTGCCCAGACGGTCGGCGTTTCAGCGCATACAATACATGTGGTCAATTCCACTAATCCGTCAGCATTGTATGTGTTTCTTTTGTTGAGGTCATTATAGCAGTTACGCTATATAAGGTCAATCTATAAAATTAGATATTGTGTATGCGTAAAAAATATATTTGTTGCCTAGTTTTTCTAATTTTTATAGTTTACCAGAAGAACCAAGTACATTTTTGATTTTATGTTGTACCATGCCTTTGATGGCATCACGAGCTGGCCCTAAGTATTTACGTGGGTCAAATTCGGATGGGTTTTGGGTTAAACATTCGCGAATTGAAGCGGTCATAGCTAAGCGAAGGTCTGTGTCGATGTTGATTTTACATACGGACATGCCAGCTGCTTTGCGAAGCATATCTTCAGGAACCCCTTGCGCACCTGGAATATTACCGCCATATTGGTTGCATTTTTCTACGAATTCAGGTAATACAGTAGAAGCACCATGTAAAACGATAGGGAAGTTTGGTAATAATTTACCTACCTTTTCTAAGCGTTCGAAGTCAAGATAAGGAGTGCCTTTAAATTTGTAGGCGCCATGACTAGTACCAATGGCAATGGCTAAGGAGTCAACGCCTGTGCGTTCTACGAATTCAGCGGCTTGATCAGGGTCTGTGAATAAAGCATCTTTTTCACTTACGTTTACATCGTCTTCAACGCCAGCGAGGCGACCTAATTCACCTTCTACGACAACGCCATGAGCGTGTGCATATTCAACAACTTGTTTGGTTAAGGCTACGTTTGTTTCAAAATCATGTTTCGAGCCATCAATCATAACGGACGTAAAACCACCATCAATACAGGATTTACAGATTTCAAAATCTTCGCCATGGTCTAAGTGAAGAGCAATAGGAAGGCCTGTGTCTTCTAAGGCGGCTTCTACTAATTTAACAAGGTAAATGTGTTTAGCATATTTACGAGCCCCAGCAGATACTTGAAGAATTAATGGAGATTGTTCTTCTTTGGCTGCATCCACAATACCTTGAACGATTTCCATATTATTTACGTTAAAAGCACCAATAGCATAACCGCCTTCATAGGCTTTTTTAAACATTTCAGTTGTTGAAACTAATGGCATGATAGTTCCTCCTTGTAAAACGGATTCATAATAACTGATAACAAATGTCATACATCAAGTTAAGTATAGCAAGAAGATGGCGAAAGGGCTACTACTATTTATGCATAAGTCAGCTCTTGTTAGTTACTATTTGTAATGGCTTTGGGGCAAAATGTGACCCTGACTTAATTTAATCTTTTCTTAAATACTGTAAAATCAAGGTTTCCCACGATGGCGGGATGTCCGTGCAGAGATGTAATCCTTCTTTTGTCATAGGATGGACAAATTGTAGCCCAATAGCATGAAGTGCTTGTTGTTGGAGTAAATCGAGGGAGCCACCATATAAATCATCACCTACAAGTGGATAGCCTAGATGGGACATATGGACGCGAATTTGATGTGTTCGGCCCGTATGCAATTGAAAACGTACTCGTGAGAGGCGCTGGCTATGAGCGATGCATTGTACGTCAGTATGAGCTGATTTGCCTTGTATATGACAAGCGCGTTCAATGATACTCCCTTCCTTGCGGGCAATAGGCCAGTGAATTGTGGCTAAGGGTGCTGGAAAGAAGCCGTCACAGAGGGCTTCATAGGTTTTTCTAATGGGGAGTTGTTGTTTCATGAAACTATGTTGGACTAAGGCATTTTTAGCTATGATAACGAGACCTGATGTATCTTTGTCTAAGCGATGAACAGGGTGAAACGCAGCATTCCTTTGATTAGTCTGTTCATAGTAATGGACTAATGCGTTGGCTACCGTATGATAACGTTCTGTCGAGGTAGGGTGCATAAGTAATCCAGTAGGTTTATTGATGACCAATAAATGTTCATCTTCGTAGCGTATGGGGAGCTCATAGTCCCAAGGTTCAAAGGTCGTTTCACGGGTCGGTAAATAGAGTGTTACAGTATCCGTAGGTTGCAATAATGTGTGCCAGGTTTGCAAAACACCATTTAGATAGACTAGGCCTTCCGTACGCAGGCGACGGCGCATAGCTTGTGAAACGCCTGCTTGGCGGACTAGGTGATTGATGGAAATTCGCGCGGTTGGTGGTGAATCAGTGGGCACGGTTAGCGTTAATAAAGGAGCGCCAAGTGGCATAGGTTGTTCCTTGGTTTTATCTGTTTTTATGGTAAAGTCTAACTTTGAGATTATAAACACCCTCCTTATTTGACTGTAGTAAGGTTATTGTCTGTGCGCCTAACTCCGATAACTATCTCGTAAGTTATTTAAGTTATTATAGCATATCATTTGAAGTCTGTTTAATAATGGCTAAGTGAGTGCGTACAGTAGATTATGGTTGACTATGAGCGAAATTGGTAGTTCTATATGGCCTAACTATAACCAGTAGTTATCATATAAAAGTAGACCAATTGCCTCTTGGTATCGTATAATAATAGTATTATCTAGTGAATAGAGGAGGCATACATATGGCAAAAGATTGTTCATTCGACGTGGTGTCGGAAGTGAATATGCAAGAAGTAGATAATGCGGTTAACCAAGCAAAGAAAGAGATTGGTACGCGTTATGATTTCAGAGGGAGCAAATCTGAAATTAGCTTAGAAGGAGATACCATTAAGGTGCTTTCTGATGATGAATATAAATTAAATGCTGTAATCGATGTAATCAAGGGGAAAATGGTGAAGCGTAATGTAGCGCTTAAAAACCTTGATTATGGCAAAGTTGAACCAGCCTCTGGTGCTACGGTGCGTCAAGTTATTACTATTAAAAAAGGGATTTCTAAGGAAACTGCAAAAGACGTAGTTAAATTGATTAAAAATATGAAGCTTAAAGTGACCGCTCAAATTATGGAAGATCAAGTGCGTGTAACAGGCAAAGATAAGGATTCTTTGCAAGAAGTGATTCAAATGCTAAAACAACAGGATTTACCTGTAGAATTGCAATTTGTAAATTTCCGCTCCTAAGTAAGAGCCTCAAAGAGCAGCGATTTAGACCGCTGCTCTTTGCTATGACATAGAGCAGACCTTTATTTCAGTCTATGTTGGTAAGGTAGTAGAAATCCATGAGAAGGAACGTAATGAGTTCCATCAAAGGAGGTAAGGATGGATGTAGAGTCAATGCGGGGCGGTTATACGACTGGCTCGTGTGCTACAGCAGGTATGAAAGCGGCCTTACTCGCTTTATTGCAAGAAGAATTTCCCAGTCAAGTTACCGTTATTAATCCACAGGAACAGCCTATTGAAGTGCCGATTAAGGCCGTAGAGGTGTTATCTTCAACGGAAGCTAAGGCTACAGTGGTGAAAGATGGTGGCGATGATCCTGATGTTACTCATGGCACTGATATAGTAACAACCGTACAGTTAAATACAGATGGGCAGTTACAGTTTAAGGCTGGGTTTGGGGTAGGCACAGTTACAAAATCTGGTTTGGCTATGCCCCCAGGTGAGCCGGCAATTAATCCAGGACCTCGTACAATGATGACTACCGTATTTCATGAGTTTTGTACTGAAGGGCAAGGCGTAGTTGTGACGGTTTCCGTACCAGAGGGTGAAGTTTTAGCTCGGAAAACCCTCAATAGTACGTTAGGTATTGAAGGCGGGATTTCCATTATTGGTACGACGGGTATTGTGAAACCGATGAGTGAAGAAGGGTTTAAAAACTCTTTAATACCTCAATTAAAAGTTATGAAGGCGGCTGGCTATGAAACGGCAGTGCTTGTACCTGGACGAATTGGTCAAGACTTAGCACAACAGGTGTTAGGTGTGTCTATTAACCAACTGGCAGAAACTTCTAATTTTATTGGCTTTATGTTAGAACAGGCCGTAAAGATTGGGTTTAAGAAAATAGTCATTATTGGTCATATTGGTAAAATTATAAAACTGGCCTCTGGTAGTTTTCATACACATAATCGTATGAGTGATGGCCGTATGGAAACTCTAGTCGCTTATGCGGCGTTAGAGGGCGCTAGTACGGCCGTAGCCCATGAACTTATGGACTGTCGTACGACGGAAGCGGCTATGCCAATTTTAGCACGGGAACAATTGGACGGTGTGTATCAACGCGTGGCGGATAGAGCGTCTATGCGATCAGAACGGTATATTGCGCAGGAGGCAGAGGTGGGCATTATCATTGCAACCTTAGATGGGCAGATTTTAGCCGTTGATGATACAGCACGACGTATAGGAGGTGAAGAACATTGGCACATACCCTTTACGTTGTAGGCATTGGTCCAGGTAATCCTGACTATGTTGTGCCTCGTGGCTTAGCTTTAATTCAGTCGGCTAAGGTTTTGGTGGGCAGTGAACGGGCTTTGCTTGATTTTGCACAAGACGGTCAAATAACGTATCCGATTACTGGCAAATTAGCGGCATTAGCTGAATGGATAGAGACTCAGCTTGCAACGAGTGACGTCGTAGTTTTGGTGAGTGGTGATACAGGCTATTATAGTTTATTGCCTTATTTAAAGAAAAAATTTCCTAAGAGTCCTATCGATGTGGTGCCAGGGATTAGCTCAATGACGTTTGCCTTTGCTCGTATTGGTGAAGTATGGCAAGACGCTGATTTATTAAGTTTTCATGGTAGGGTACCGCCGGAGTCGTCTTTAGCTTATGAAGCGGGGCGCAAGTTAGGTTTTTTGACGGATAAGGAACATAATCCAGCCGCGATTGCTCAGATTTTATTAGACCATGGTTGGCCCGCTGAAACCACGGCTTATGCTTGTGAACGTCTCAGTTATGCTGATGAATGTATTGAGCAGCGCACATTACAGGCCATGACAGAGTTAGCTGGTTTTTATCACTCTGTTGTGATTGTCATAGGTTAGTTAAGATTTTACGGTAATGATAGCTTATTAATTGTAAGAGATTGTCAATTAATAGTAATGGCAAAGGATGTTAATATAAAGGAGTATGACATGCGTCATTTTTTTGGTATTGACGATGAAGAATATATTCGTGGCGATGTGCCTATGACGAAACGCGAGATTCGTATGGCTGTGCTTAATGAAGCTCGTGTTCAGGAAGATAGCTATGTCTTAGATGTAGGGGCTGGCACTGGTTCTATTTCTATTGAAGCCGCTTTAGGGGCCCCTAAGGGACATGTGTATGCCATCGAACGTTTCACTAAGGGCGTGGAGCTTATAAAAGCGAATATGGCGAAGTTCAATGTGTCGAATATGACGGTCATTGAAGCTAAAGCGCCGGAAGGGATGGCTGATTTACCCGCTCTTGATGCAATTATTATTGGAGGTAGTGCCGGTGGGATGGATGCTATTTTAGATGAAGCAGAACGACTTTTAAAAGTGGGTGGTCGTTTGGTAGTAACAGCCGTTACTATGGAAACGGGCTATACGATTTTAAAAGCTTTAAAGAATCGTCCTTTCACGTATGATGGCTATCAAATGCAAATTAATCGGTTCCGCAAAGCAGGACCGTATCATATGCTCAATCCATTGAGTCCTATTTTTATTGTAACAGCCGTTAAACAGGCTGAAGCATAGGAGGTATGTTAGTAAGATGAGTACAACAGACGTTGCAACAACAGCAACACAAGGTCAAATGTCACAAGTGGCTCCTGTAGTACATTTTGTAGGGGCTGGTCCAGGGGATCCTGAATTAATTACCCGTAAAGGCTACCGATTAGTGAGTGAAGCGGATATTGTTATTTATGCTGGTTCTTTGGTAAATCCAGATATTTTAGCAGCTTGTAAAAAAGGCTGTGAAATTCATAACAGTGCGACTATGAATTTGGATGAAGTGATTGAAGTGATGAAACGCGGTGCTAGTGAAGGCAAAGCCATTGTGCGTTTGCACACCGGTGACCCTGCTATTTATGGAGCTATTCAAGAACAAATGGATCGCCTTAAAGAGCTCGATATTACCTATGCTGTAGTGCCTGGTGTTAGTTCTTTCTTGGCAACCGCGGCGGCATTAAAACAGGAGTATACGTTACCGAATGTGTCGCAGACTGTTATTATTACGCGCATGGAAGGGCGTACCCCCATGCCACCGAAAGAAAAGCTAGGTATGCTAGCGGCCCATGAAGCAACGATGTGCATTTTCCTTAGTGTACAGATGATTGACCGTGTAGTGGAAGAGTTAATAAAAGGTGGCTATAGTCCTAAGACACCAGTAGCGATTGTAGTAAAAGCTTCTTGGCCAGATCAACGCATTATTCGTGGTACGCTAGAAACGATTGCGCAGATTGTGAGTCAAGAAGGGGTATTGCGTCAGGCGATGATTGTGGTCAGCAAGGTATTAGATAGTGATTATGAATTATCTAAGCTTTATGATAAAGGGTTTAGCCACATGTACCGCAGTGCTAAAGACTGAGGTGATAGTATGAATAGCTTACGGACAGCTATTATTTCAGTAACGACTCATGGGGCCAAGTTAGGTCAGCAATTGCGTGCGTATTTTACAAGAGCCGAGGCGTTAGGACAAGTCGATATTGCTTGTTTTGAAAAAGAAGGACGCACCAGTGGTGAAGCAGCGACTATATTTACAGCTATGAAACCGCATATGGAAATGTGGTTTACAACGTATGATCGCTTGCTGTTTATTATGGCTACAGGCATTGTAGTACGTATGATTGCACCTTACATTAAGCATAAGTCAGAAGATCCGGCCATTGTGGTGATGGATGAACAAGGTAAATTTGCTATTAGTCTGTTGTCAGGTCATTTAGGGGGCGCCAATGAATGGACAGCAGAGATTGCTGATGTAGTGGGCGCTACACCAGTGATTACGACGGCTACTGATGTTAATGGGATTCCGGCCCCTGATGTGTTAGCTCGAAAATTACACTGTCAGGTAGAAGATTTTACTACCTTAAAAGAAGTGAATGCCGCTCTTGTGGCTGGCGAAACGGTACCGTATTATATTGATGATACACTTTATTTTTTGCATCATTATGAAGCGGTAGCAAAGGCTCAGGGCATTGAACTAATTCGCTTTAATCCTCATACTGTGACTGGTAAATCCTTGCTACAACAGGGCGGTGATGAAACACCGCGCGTAGTGATTACGGATTTAATATTGCCAACAGGGCTACGTACATTAGTGTTACGGCCTCCTACTATGGTAGTTGGTATTGGCTGTCGTCGTGACACACCTAAAGAGTTAGTTTTACAGGCCGTTTCAGAGTCTTTGGCTAATGTGGAACGGTCGCCTAAAAGTGTAGCCAGCGCCGCTTCAGTTATTGTGAAAGCCGATGAAGTGGGGCTACTTGCTGCGGTAAAAGAATTACAATGGCCCATTCACTTTTTTACCCAAGAAGAAATGGCGCCTTTTATAGAACATAGTCAGTTAGAAGAATCTAATTTTGTTAAAGAAACGATAGGAGTAGGCAACGTATGCGAAACAACAGCACTAATGCAGGCCAAGAGCCAAACATTATTACAAAAGAAAACGGTGTATCCACGAACAACGGTAGCCATTGCACAGGTACAATCAAAGTAATTGGTATTGGCCCTGGCAACGAAGAATTCATGACCCCACAGGCAAGAGAGGCGATTTTAGCTGCTGACCGTGTAGTAGGGTATTTAACGTATCTTGACTTGATTGCTGATTTGATTAAAGATAAAGAAAAAGTTGGCACAGCCATGATGCAGGAAGTAGATCGCTGCCAACAAGCTGTAGATTTGGCTATTGATGGTCATCAAGTGGTCGTGATTTCTAGTGGTGATTCTGGTATTTATGGTATGGCGGGTCTTGTTATGGAACTCGCTAATAAAGTACCTGCTGAAAATCGTCCTCAAGTGGATATTATTCCTGGTTTAAGTGCTGTCAATGTAGCAGCTGCCGTACTAGGCGCTCCATTGATGCATGATTTTGCAGTTATTTCTTTAAGTGATTTGATGACACCTTGGGATTTAATTAAAAAACGGGCTGATTTAAGTGCTGAAGGGGATATGGTAATTGCTTTATACAATCCAC
Organism: Veillonella criceti; assembly: GCF_900460315.1. NCBI lineage: Bacteria > Bacillati > Bacillota > Negativicutes > Veillonellales > Veillonellaceae > Veillonella > Veillonella criceti. The sequence goes on from NZ_UHIO01000001.1 coordinate 77,610, forward strand.
GCAGTAAAAAACGTGTCACTCATTTAGATGAAGTACGTGAATTAGTATTAAAACACCGCGACCCTAAAACGCCAGTTGGGATTGTGCAAAAGGCGGGCCGCCCTGGTCAGCATATGGTGATTTCTGATTTGGAAAATTTCACAAAAGAAGAAATTGATATGCAGACCTTAGTTATTATTGGCAATAGCCAGACCTATGTAGAAAATGGTCGTATGATTACACCTCGAGGCTACAAATTATGATTTGGGTCATTGCGGGCACATTGGATGGTCGCAATTTAGCCGTAACCGTTCGTGAAACAACGGGTGAACCTGTATTTGTATCTGTAGTTAGTCAATATGGCGCTCAATTAGCGGCGCACGAAGGCATTGAAGTGCATACAGGTCGGCTCGATAAAGAGGCTATGAAAGACATTATAGCCTCTAAACAAATTCGGTTGCTCATTGATGCCAGTCATCCTTATGCAGCTATTGTAACGGCTACAGCGCGTGAAGCGGCGGCTGACATGAGGATTCCGTTTTTGCGGTTTGAACGAAAGGAAGTACCCCTACCAGCCTATGACAAACTTCATCATGTGAGCAATGAAGTCGAAGCGGCTCAATTGGCCGGTGAACTAGCAAAAACTTTGCATAAGCGAGTGTATTTGACGACTGGCAGTAAGACGATGCATATTTTTGCTAAGGCAGAGGCTTTACTAGATGTTGAGGTATGGACGCGTGTGTTACCAACGGCTGAAGTATTGACGATGATGGAAGACCTTGGGGTTTCACCAAAGCGGATTATTGCTATGCAAGGACCTTTTAGCTACGACATGAATCGTGTAATGTTTGCTGATACTAAGGCTGATGTGGTGGTTATGAAAAATTCAGGCCTTGTTGGAGGTTCTGATACGAAGTTACAAGCGGCTATTGATTTAGGTTTACATATTATTCTTATTGATCGTCCCGAGCCTGCTAAAGGGGCTATGACTATTTCCTCGGCTCAGGAATTCTGTGATTTATGGGAGGACAAGAACAGTGGAATTCATTAAAAATCCAAAAGCCATTGAAGATAAAAGTATGGAAATTATTTATCCGTATGTGAAAGATTTAAATCTTACTGACGATGAAGTGCGTGTATATTCTCGAACCATTCATGCGTCTGGTGACGTAGAATATGCGCAGTTAGTGCGTACAAGTCCTGATGCTGTAAAGAAAGGTATTGAAGCTTTGCAGAATGGGGTTCATGTATATTGTGATGTTGAAATGGTACGCACGGGTATTAATAAACCAGCCCTCGCTCTTCGTGGTAGTGAAGTGCATTGTCTGATTAAAGACGAAAAAGTAGCGGCTCTTGCTAAAGAATTGGGTGTTACTCGTTCTATTGCGGCTATGCGTACCTTTGGTAAACAATTAGATGGGCAAATTGTAGCAATTGGTAACGCACCAACTGCTTTATATGAAGTGCTTCGTTTAGCGCTAGAAGAAGGGGTTAAACCAGCGCTTATTATTGGCATTCCTGTAGGTTTTGTAGGCGCTGCAGAATCTAAAGAGTATTTAATGGACGTGTCGCCAGTGCCATATATTACAGTAAAAGGCAATAAAGGTGGTAGCCCTATTGCGGCCTCTGTAGTTAATGCCTTACTATATACGGGTGTGAACCGTGATGGTATGCTATTTGTACAAGGAAACGAGTCGAAACAACATGACTAAGGAGAGTCAGCCTGCACAAGTCATGCAGCGAAATGTAAAACGTAGTTTGTGGGTGCTAGGCTTTTTAGCTTTAGCACTCGTGGCTATGGTTGTATCTTTAGTATTTGGGTCGGCTGATATTACATTGGCTAAGATTTGGCACACTCTATGGAGTTCAGAACTTACAGATACACAGGATATGGTAATTTGGAATATCCGGTTTCCTCGCAATATTGTAGCGGCCTTGGTGGGGGCCAATTTAGCCGTAGCTGGTGCTATTTTGCAAGCAGTTATGAAAAATCCGTTGGCTGATCCACAGATTGTAGGCGTATCCTCCGGGGCGGGGTTAGCTGGGGTTATTATTTTGATTCTCTTTCCAAGTTGGGAATATTTAGTACCGCTTGTAGCCTTTGCTGGGGCCTTAGCGGCCGCCCTCATGGTCTATGCATTAGCTTGGAAGAATGGCATTCGGCCTACGCGGATTATTTTGGCGGGTGTAGCGGTGGCGGCCTTTCTTGGCTCTGGCATATCGGCCTTACTTGTATTCTATGGTGATCGCGTACAAGGGGCGCTTTTATGGATGGTAGGGGGCTTATCAGCACGTAGTTGGCCACAAGTATATTTATTGGCTCCCTATACATTAATCGGTCTTTTGGTAGCTTTTTTAGGGTCACAGCGGTTAACGATTTTAAGTTTAGGTGATGAAACGGCTAAGGGCTTAGGCTTGCCCGTGGAACAAACACGGTTTACCATGACGGCGGTAGCTGCCTTTTTGGCAGCTAGTGCTGTAAGTGTAGCTGGCCTTATCGGCTTTGTGGGGCTGGTGATTCCTCATATTGCGCGTATGATTATTGGTACGGATTATAAGTTTTTATTGCCTGGCTCGGCTTGTTTAGGAGCGGCTGTACTCGTTATGAGTGATACCTTAGGACGGGTATTATTTAGTCCTGTAGAAGTGCCTGTTGGCATAATTATGGCCTTCTTTGGAGCCCCATTTTTCTTATATTTGTTGCGGAGGGATGCGTAATGGAGGCAATTACTGTGCAGAATTTAGCCGTCTCCTTCGAGCAAAAAGATGTGCTGTTAGATATTTCATGGTCTGTTCCTAGCGGGGCTATTACCACCTTAATTGGGCCTAATGGTTGTGGGAAAAGTACTTTGCTTAAATGTATTACTGGCAGTGTGAAACCAAAACAAGGCACGATTGCTATGGGTGGTCGTTTAACGAGCTCTTATTCGGCTCGTGAACTCGCGAAGCGAATGGCGTTTTTACCACAATCGCCAGAAGTACCTAAAGATATGGTCGTAGAAGAACTCATTTATTGTGGGCGTTTTCCACACCAAAATTGGTGGCGTAATACAGCTGGTGAGGATCGTAAAGCGGTGGAAGAGGCTATGGCGGTTACGAAGACAACGCATTTACGGCAGCAACGTGTATCGTCTTTGTCGGGTGGCGAAAGGCAACGTGTTTGGATTGCTATGGCTTTAGCACAAGATCCTGAAATTTTATTATTAGATGAACCAACGACATATTTAGATATTAATCATCAATTTGAAGTTATGGAATTATTGCGTCGCTTAAATCGGGAGCAGGGATTGACAGTTGTCATGGTATTACATGAGTTAAACCAAGCGGCTCGCTATTCGGATCAAATTGCGGTACTTCATAAAGGCCAATTAGCCGCGGTAGGCACACCAAAGGATGTTATGACAGCTAAGTTATTGCAAACTGTGTTTTCAGTGGATGCTAAAATTGAAGAAGGACCTGAAGCCAGCCCATATATTAAAATTGAAGGTTTATTATAATTGAGTGATAAATTTTTGTGGCTCTACAGTTTATTTGGCTCTTTGTCAAATTTTGGAGCGCTAAAGAGACGTACACATTGTGAGTTCTCTAGGGAACTGGTATTAGAAAAGGGACTGTAATGGAATGTAGCGGATAGCTGACATTTGATTACAGTCCCTTTGTTGTTAATTCTTTTTAAAAATCTACTTTAATGCCATAGGCCATATTCACGAGTTCGGCCATCGCGTCTGGTGTATGAAGACCAGGATTTAGTAAGAACAGATTAGATGGTAAGTAGTAAACTTTACCATTTTTTACAGCTGTTAAATTCTGCCAAGCTGGATTGCTCGTCATTTCTTTTTCCATTGTTTTAGTAATATCTTCTTTTTTACCCATCGTAGAAATGAAGATAATGTCAGGATCATCAGCGGCTAAGGTTTCTAAGGAATAAGGAATGGTTTTGGCTGATTTATCAAAATCACCATGTTGTAGTACTACATTAGTCATGCCTAATTCTTTGACCATAGCAGCCGTGACGGCTAATTCAGTTTCTGCAGTAACGGCTTTACCAGTAGCTCGTAAAACGGCAACACGGGCTGGCGTTACATTTTTGATGGCAGCTTTTACTTTATCAATGTTGGTATTGTACTGGGCGACTACCTCTTTCGCTTTAGTTTCGTGATGTGTTAATTCGCCTAAGAATAGTAATAATGGCACATTATCTTTAATACCATCATAGCTTACAAGGATATGAGGTAACTGATTGCTTTGCAGTTGTCCTTCATATTTGCCATGCTGATTGCTAAGTCCAATCACTAAATCTGGTTTTAAACTAAGAAGCTCTTCCATATTTATATTGGCTGTTTGCCCTAAGGAAGGAAGGGCTTTTAATTTATCAGAGAGGGCATCACTAGAATCAACACGACTGATAGATTGGCCATCGATAGCATCAAGAAAGTTAAGCAAGGAATTAGCTAAGGTTGCAATGCGCTGGGGGTTAGCTGGCACCGTATAGGTTTGATCCTTATAGGTTATGGTGCGTGTTTCACTAGTATGACTAGAGTCTGTTTTGCCACAACCAGCTAAAACGACTAGCGCTAATAATACTATCGTTACTATAGTTAAAATTCGTTTAAATGGTCTCATACAAGTTCAATCCTACTTTACATCGTCTTTTTGAAGGGCTTCCCAAGCTTCTTGGGCATGGGCTGCAAAGAGATCGCGGATTTGTTGGTTTTCGCCAAGACCGTGGATATAAGTATCTACTTTGAAACCATCAGCTTGAAGAATGGATTTATGAGAATCTGGTTCATCACCAGCCATATCATTGTTAGCATGGTCGCCTGCTACCATCATAAATGGCATTAAGGTTACATGATTGATACCTTTTGCTTTTAATTGAGGTACAATATCTTCAAGACTAGGCCATCCTTCTACCGTGTAGATATAGGCGTTTTTAAGCCCTGCAGAATCAAGGCGATCTTGGATAACTGCATAGTACGCATTGGATGGATCTGGAGTACCATGAGCCATGATAAGTACGGCATCTTTAGGGCCTACTTTAGGGAATTGTGTAGCGACAGCCTGTACAGTTTTGGCAATGTCATCAGTTTGATCTTCTTGCCCCATCCAGTACATAAGTGGTGTACCTAATGTCATTTTTTTGAAGTTATGTTTGTACTGATTGTAAACGCCCGTCTTATAATTGTATTCAATACCAGGGATTACATCTAATGTTGTGAGCGCTACACGGGTATACCCTTCGGCTTTTAATTGATCAAGAGCTTCTTCAGGGGTTGGGTAAGTGATACCTTCTTTAGCTTTGATGCGATCAATAATGATGTGAGAAGTGAACGCAGTGACTACTTTTACACCAGGATGTTGTGCTTTAATTTCATTAACAGCGGCGTCAATAGTTTTTGCACGAGTGTCTTTAAAAGTAGTACCGAAGCTCATAACTACGATAGCATCTTTATTAGGGGCTTTGGCAAGTTCGGCATTGTCTGTATTGTAGGTGCGAACACCAATTTCAGTAGCTTCTAATAATGCTGGTGTGGCGGTTTTAACTTCGTCACTTAATTGGTAAGCGGCATTTACTTGTGTGCCAAGGAAACCGAAACCGGTTAGTGCGGCCACTGCTAATGTAGTAGCTAAGGTTTTTTTGAAAAATTGTTTACTCATTTCATTCACTCCTCGTGATAAAAAATAGAAAAAGAATAATAGATAATAAATACAAAAATAACCTCCACTTGTAGGGGAGGTTGTAAAGATACACTAGAACATTCAATTAACCTCGCCATCGCTCGTGGGGTATAGGTTATCCAACAAGGCAGGTCTTCTGGCTCAAGTTCTTCACAGCAATCACCTTCCCAGAATTACTCCAGTGGTATACTGATTGTGCTCCCTCTTACAGCGGCGGGACCGCGGCAGCTTTTACTGCTCTTTCCTATTAAGTCATACACCTTGCAGGTTGTATTTATTTTGATATCATCATAGCAAAATAGATGTCCACTGTCAATGCAATACGGGGTAGGGTATGAGTATAAGTAGGCTGATTTACAGGGCGAATGAGCAGCGTAGGTGAGGCTGGGCTAGAAGGCATATGACAGGAGGGATTGGCCGCTATATAGTCGTTGGGATTGCCAACTATGTGGTAATGAGGAATACTAGGTGAGAGATATGATAATTTGTTATTTGTCTATTTGTGAATGCTTTTGACATAGGCAAAGTGAAGAAAGTTTGGTACTATGAAGAAGTAGGTATTTAAAGTATATAAATAAAGGAGGTCCAAGTATGGATCAATTTATGAATGGTGCAGGGCCTAATGAAGTATCTAGCTCTGTGTACGAAGTAACATTTACCCCAGTATTAGAACGTCCTGAATATCAAGGGGAACCGATTCACTCTAAACTATTAGCTTTAAAAGAGGCTATGGGGGAAGAGGACTTTAATGAATATATTAATAGTTTATTACGCATAACGTATAATGGACGACAGTTATGGTTGATTACGAAAAGTGAACGAAAACGAACTTTGATTGAAGGTAAATATTTGAAACTTATTGCTGAGATTTTTGAAGTAGTTGCACCTAGAGTCTTCTCTCAACCATAATAGGTATCAATTAACTATGTAAAATTTTTATTGTGAATTGTATTTTTGGTATACTTACTGAATAAAAATGTATAAAAATTCTCAATTATTTGACTTGATATTTTTATGTTACTATTTTAACTAGGACCGTAGTTAGTATAGTATGTATGGAAGATATTGATAAAATACTTGTTGAATTATAGAATATATTAAAGTTATGAGATGGTTAAAAACTTCTGTAAATCGATAAAAATAGAACTAGAACGATAGAATTAGATTTATTAAATGAAAATGATATTAAATAGATAAATTCTCATTGATAGTCATTGATAAAAATAGAAATGAGAAAAATTCTCATTGACTAAATTTTAAATCTAACGTATCATTATACCAACAAACAAAGTGTGACATGTATTTCGAATATTTTAGATTTTATAAAATATGACAGAATTCAGTCTGATTTAGAGTAGTCATCATTTCGATGGTGTATAGGTATTCTTGATATCGGAGGATGTATAAATGAGTACAAAGGGTATTGTTTTAGCCACATTTGGATCGATTTATGGTGAGGCTGTAGAAAAGTCTGTAGGCATTATGGAAGCCAAAATTAGAAAATCATATCCTGATGCTGTGATTCGTCGAGTTTTTTTAGCCGATGCATTAATAGAAAAGTGGAATGAAAAGTATGAAGTGCCAGTGCAGTCTTTGGAAGGGGTTTTGGCGGAGTTTAAGGACACAGGAGTACGGGATGTCTTTGTATTACCTTTCGCCTTAGTCGCTGATCAGTGTTATCAGAAGATGCGCAAAGCTATTTCTGCTTTTACATATACCTGTGAGCGCCATGCAATGCGGATTCATGTAGGTAAACCATTACTTAGCTCATTAGGGGTTAAGAATTATGCTGATGATTATGTGGCCACCATTGATGCTATCATGAAACATGTAAATATTCGGGCACTTAATAAATCCATTTTGTTAATGGCGAATGGACAAAATCAATTGGAATTTAGTGCGTTACAATTAAAATGTTTGTACGGTAATGGTCAAAATGTGGCAGTATTTACCTCCAATGGTTTTCCTAATTTTAAACAAGCGTTGACGCTCTTAGAACGATTGGATCATAAAGACGTATTAGTCGTTCCACTGGCATTAATCGGGTCCGAACATTTAATGGATTTTCTCGGTGGTGATCGATCTGACTCAGTGGCTACATTATTAACAGATGAAGGTTATGGCGTTACCATTTGGAATGAAGGTTTAGGGGAGAATCCGTTTATTCAGGATTTATTCTTAAAGCATTTGGCTCAATCCATTCGTATGATTGAACGCAAACAACAGGCTTACCAGCAGAATCAAGGTGCTACGCGCGAGGTTGTGCGGGGGGAGTCTGTAAACCGTGAGTCTATGGCAGTGTAAGCGGTTTAAGTCGTATAAGTATTTTATCTATTATAAAATAATAAAAACGGTCCTCTAGTGAGGGCCGTTTTCGTCACATAGGAGGGTGTATGAAACAAGCTATTTTAGTAGTAGCCTTTGGCACGACGGTAGCGTCTGCACGGCAAAACCAAATTAATCCTGTAGTAGAGTTTATTAAAACGAAATACAAGGATTTAGACGTGCGTTTAGCGTTTACATCACGTATTATAGTGAAACGTTTACGGGAACGTGGTGAAATGATTGATACTGAGCAGAGCGCTATAGAGGCCCTTATTGAAGAAGGGTATGAATCTATTATTGTACAGCCACTGCATCTAATTGGTGGCGAAGAATTTGATAAACTTAAACAAAATATTTTAGCTTATCAAGGGCAAGGCTCTTTGCAACATATTGCCATTGGGCGACCTTTATTGTATTTCTTAGGACAGGAAGAACGGCCTGATGATTATGAAGCGTTAATTGAAACGTTTATTAAGACATTACCAATTCCCAAAGAAGAAGGCTTAGTGTTAGTAGGACATGGTGGTATGAGTGTGGGCAATGCATCTTATAGTGCATTGCAACTCAAACTATTGCGCAAAGGGTATCATCATGTACGGATTACTACTTTAGAATGTTTTCCTGAATTAGATGATGTGATAATTCCTTGGGAATGGTTAGATGGTAAGCGACCAGGGCGCATTCATATCCATCCTTTATTATTGGTGGCCGGTGATCATGCGTTGCATGACATTTTTGGTGATGATGAGGAGAGTGTGCAGTCAACCATAGAATCAGCAGGCTATGAAGTGGTGCGTCACATGAAAGGTCTTGGTGAATATCGCGCTATTCAGCAATTGTATTGTGATCACTTATCAGATGCTATAGCTGGCCGATATGAAGGTCGTGTTTCACATCGACCTTCCATTCCTAATATTAAGTAAGTCTGAGTTACAAAGGTTGCTTAATTGGTTGTGCGTCATGATTTGGCTATGATATAAAATCATGACGCACATTAGAATTAATGCTTGCCCAATGGCAGGCTTACCGCATACAATAGTAAGGTATGTATTTCGTATAAAAAAGTAGATAAACAGATAAGGAGAGTAACCATGAAAGGTAAATTGTATGGCATTGGTGTAGGTCCTGGAGATCCAGAATTAATGACTGTGAAAGCAGCTCGTATTGTAGGGGAAGCAGATATTATTATTACCCCTAAGACTGAAAAGAAGGATGGGTCGGTAGCACTTAATATTGCTAAACCATATATTCAGGATCACACTGAAATTGTGCCAGTAGTATTTCCTATGGTACTTGATGATAATGCGCAAGCCGCAGGTTGGGAAGAAGCTCGTAAAGTCATTTTAGGTTACTTAGAAGCAGGTAAGAATGTAGTGTTCTTGACATTAGGTGACCCTATGTTCTACAGCACATATATGTATGTATATCGCTTGATTGAAAATACGGGCTTTGAAATTGAAACAATTCCTGGTGTGACCGCATTCTGTGCTATTGGATCTCATTTAGGCTATCCGATTGTAGAAAAAGAAGAAGTGCTTGCTATTGTGCCAGCGACAGCGCCTAAAGAAAAGATTGATAAAGTATTAGCTGTAGCTGATGATGCCGTTATTATGAAAGTATATCGTAATTTCCATGAAGTACAGGAAACGCTTAAAAAACATGATATGGCTGATGATGCTGTAATGATTAGTCGTGTAGGCCTTGATGGAGAAGAAGTATATCGTGGCCTTGATAAGTTACCAGCTGATTTAAAATTAAACTATTTATCCACTGTATTGGCTAAGCGTAAGGATCGCTAACACTATGAAATCATATGCTATTCCAAGAATTGTCATTGCTGGCACCAATTCTGGCGTAGGCAAGACTACCATTGTAGCTGGTTTATTGGCTGCTTTTCACGAACAAGGTAAAAAAGTACAAGCATTTAAAGTGGGCCCTGATTATATTGATCCAGGGTTCCACAAATTGGCCAGTGGCCGAGATTGTTATAATTTAGATACTTGGTTAGTGCCACCTCATAAGATGAAGCCATTTTTTACTGAAATGGCAGGCGATGCAGAGTTAGCAATTATTGAAGGGGTTATGGGTCTTTATGATGGCGGTCGTGAGGGCGTTAGTTCCACCGCTGAAATTGCTAAGTCTTTAGATGCGCCGGTTATTTTAGTGATTGATTGTAAAGCGATGGGAGAAAGTGCGGCGGCTATTGCTAAAGGCTTTAAAGAATACGATACAGCGGTTAACTTTGCTGGTGTTTTATTAAATCGTATTGGTTCGGACAATCATGAGCATATGATTCGAGTGGCTATGGAGCGATTGGGCATTCCTGTGCTTGGTGTCATTCATCGTGATGAGCGGATGCATTCGCCGGAACGCCATTTAGGGCTGACTCCGGTGACAGAAGTAAATCCACAAACGGCGTTAGATACGATTCGTGAAGCGATTAAACAAAGTGTTGATTTAGAGGCTTTGGCTAAACTAGCTGAAGCAGCGCCCACTTTGATTGTGCCAGACCGAGTTGTTACGGCTGCTGAAGGGCCAACAGTACGCATTGGTGTAGCCTATGATGAAGCGTTTTCCTTTTACTATCCGGCGAGTTTACAAGCCCTGGCTGAGGCCGGTGCTGATTTAGTCTATTTTAGTCCTTTAAAAGATAAAGAATTACCAAAGGTAGATGCCCTTTTATTTGGTGGCGGCTTTCCTGAAATGTTCCTCAACCAATTAAGTGAAAATAAATCGATGCTAGTTTCGATTAAGGAGGCGGCTCTTACTGGTATGCCTATATATGCCGAGTGTGGAGGCCTTATGTATCTTTGTGAATCTGTTACTGATTTTGAAGGTCAGGCCCGCCCTATGGTAGGGTTGGTGCCAGCACGATGTGTAATGCAAGCTAAATTACAAAAAGTAGGGTATGTAACAGCCACGGCTCTTCAAGATACTTTGTTAGCTTCTGAAGGCGATAGCCTTAGAGGTCATGAATTCCATTTTTCAACCATGGAACCCGTGGCGCCTATGACAACAGAAACGTTCCCTTGGGCCTTTCAATTTGAAGGTGGTCGTAAAGGACAAGTGTATCAAGGTGGTTATAGTAAAGAGAATATTTTGGCCACGTATTTGCATTTGAATTTTGCGGGTAATGAAGCAGCTGCTGAACGCTTTGTAACAGCGGCTCACGCCTATAACGCAAAGGAGGCCTAAGCCATGGCAGAGATATTGACAAGTAAGTCCTCAAAGGGTGATACTATTGTAGAGGTAGCACCGCATAAGACGTCTGAGGGGCTAATTTTAGTGAATACTGGAAATGGCAAAGGAAAGACGACGGCTGCGTTAGGGGTAGCTTTGCGGGCTGTAGGTAATGGCCTGCGCGTACTAATTTTGCAATTTATTAAAGGTGGCTCTACGTATGGCGAATTAAAAGCGATTAAAGCTTTACAAGAGGCCGGGATGCCTATTGAAATTCGCCCCATGGGAAAGGGGTTTATTTTCCACAATAAGGAAACGTCAGAAACTGATTTAATCGCTCATAAAGCAGCGGCTGATAAAGCGTGGCAGATGTTAACGGATGAGGTTATGTCTGATCGGTGGGATTTAGTTATTTTTGATGAAATTAACTATGCCATAAAATTTGGTCTGCTTCCTGTAGAGCAGGTTGTTACTTTATTAGAGCAAAAACCGGCACGACTTCATGTGGTGTTAACTGGGCGTGATGCTAGGCCTGAAATTATTGCTAAGGCTCATACGGTAACGGAAATGCAAGTAGTTAAACATGCGTATGAGCAAGGGATTAAGGCGGCTCGTGGGATTGAATTTTGATATTGTAAATAAATCGAAAAAAATCGTAATAGACTCTTGAAAAAATATGGGCACATGCTATAATTAAAATATAAGCAGTATATTATTTTAAACTATAAGTAAGTTCTTATAGGATATATTCTTATGACCAAGGAGGTTATCACAATGGCATTAAGCAATTATGTAAAATCTGCAGATTTCAAAAATGAAAAACATGTTCCTGTAATTACGGCTCCTGATACTGTTAAAGCAGGTGAAAAAGTTCGCATTGAATTGGAAGTAGGCAAAGATATTGCTCATCCAAATACAACTGAACATCATATTTCTTGGATTAAATTATACTATGTAGAAGAAGGCACTACGCTTCCATTTGAAGTAGCTCGTCTTGAATTTAATGTACATGGTGAAGCTGCTGCTGGTGCTAATGAAGGCCCTGTATTTGCTGAAGCGGCTGGTGTTGTAGTAGCATCCTTCAAAAAATCTGGTAAATTGATTGCTGCTTCTTACTGCAATATCCATGGTTTATGGGAATCTGAAAAAGATATTGTTGTACAATAATGGCTAAGGGTAGATTATACTGATGTAATCTATTTAAAAAGCGTCAAGACTTTGGTCTTGGCGCTTTTTGTACTTTACAGACATAGCCTTTATATGATAGAGTATTTCTATATATTTTAATAGTTATTTTAGAGATAAAGAGGGATTACAGTGGCCTTAATTGTTAAAAAATTCGGTGGCAGTTCTGTGGCTACGCCGGAAAAAATTTACAATGTAGTAGATCGCGTGTTGCGTGATAAAAAAGAAGATGACCGCGTGGTTGTGGTTGTATCGGCCATGGGTGACACAACGGATGATTTAGTGGCCTTGGCGAAAGCTGTTACATCGCGACCATTTGGCCGTGAAATGGATCGGTTACTATCTACTGGTGAGCAAGTATCTATTGCTTTGATGGCGATGGCTTTTATGGAAAAAGGACAACCAGCTGTATCGATGACAGGGGCCCAGGCTGGTATTTTAAGTAGTGATACTCATGGTAAAGGTCGAATTTTGACAATCGATCCAAGTCGTGTGTTTGCAGCCCTTGAGGCAGGTAATGTAGTCGTGGTGGCAGGTTTCCAAGGTATTACTGATTGTGGTGATATTACGACTTTAGGGCGTGGTGGTTCTGATACAACAGCTGTTGCATTAGCGGGGGCTATGCAAGCTGATGTATGTGAAATCTTCACGGATGTAGAAGGCGTGTATTCTACGGATCCGCGTATTGCACCGAATGCGGTGAAACTTGATGAGATTACATATGGTGAGATGTTGGAAATGGCTCGCTTGGGGGCGGGTGTTATGCAACCTCGTGCTGTTGAAATGGGTAGTCGTTATGGCGTGCCAATTCATGTACGTTCCACATTTTGTGATAAAGAAGGTACCATTATTCGGGAGGATTATACCATGGAAGCAAATAAACATGTAATTCAAGGCGTAGCGGATGACACAAATGTAGCAAAAGTATCCCTCATAGGGGTTAAGAATAAACCAGGCATTGCCCATCTTATTTTCCAAAGTTTAGCGGATAAAAACGTTGATGTGGATATGATTGTACAAAGCGTTCGCACTGTGGAAGATACAATTACGGATATTGTCTTTACGATTACGTTAGATGATGTAGTGATGGCTCGTGAAGTATTAGCATCTTTAAAAACGGCCGGTGACATTGAAGATTTTGTTATTAATGAACAAATGGCTAAGGTATCTATCGTGGGCGCTGGTATGCTTGGTCAGCCTGGGGTAGCGGCGCAGATGTTTGGTATTTTGAGTGAAGAAAATATTAATATTGAAATTATTAGCACTTCTGAAATTAGTATTACTTGTTTAATTGCTGAAGAACGTGTAAAAGACGCAATTCGCGCTATTCATGATAATTTAGTTATTGATAAACGAGGCTAATTGTAGCGTATTAGATGGATGATTAACAGGCTTTCTTTCTTAGTTTTGAAGGAAAGTCTGTTTTATTTTGAAAATATTCCTCAACTTTAGTATAATATACATTGTATACAGTTTTATTTTAAAGAGCATAGTTAAGTATCCATTAAAGGAGTTTTTATATGAAATTAAATGCAATATATAGTGGCTTTACCGTTGAACGGGTTGAGTCAGTAAAAGAATTAAATGGCATTGCCTATATGTTACATCATACGAAATCAGGCGCACGTTTACTTTATATTGATGCTGATGACACCAATAAAGTATTTTCCATTTCCTTCCGTACGCCACCTAAAGATAGTACGGGTGTAGCCCATATTATGGAGCATTCTGTATTATGTGGTTCGCGTAAATTCCCGCTAAAAGAGCCTTTTGTAGAGCTAGTGAAAGGGTCGTTAAATACGTTTTTAAATGCTATGACATATCCTGATAAGACCATGTATCCCGTAGCTAGTAAAAACGACAAAGATTTCCATAATTTGATGGATGTATACTTAGATGCTGTTTTTTACCCTCGTGTAGCGACAGATAAAGAAATCGTAATGCAGGAAGGTTGGCATTATGAATTGGATTCAGCTGAGGATGATTTGACGTATAAAGGCGTTGTATATAATGAAATGAAAGGTGTTTATTCATCCCCTGATTCTATTTTAGAGACTCATATGATGGCGGAACTATTCCCTGATACAACGTATGGTGTAGATTCTGGTGGTAATCCCGATAATATTCCTGAACTTACTTACGAAGGGTTCCAGGCGTTTTATAAGCAATACTATCACCCATCCAATAGCTATATTTTCTTATATGGTACAATGGACATCGAAGAACAATTGCGTTTCATTAATGAGGAATATTTGCAGAATTTTGACGCTATTTCCGTTGATTCTACTATTGCTGTACAAGCTCCCTTTACGGCAGGTAAAGTAGCATCTTATCCATATAGTATTGGTTCTGATGAAAATGAAACTGGTAAAACCATGCATGCTTTGACGTATGTAATGCCAGAAATGACAGTGGCGGATAACTTAGGCTTTGAAATTTTAACGCATGCTTTATTAACATCGCCAGCAGCGCCACTTAAAGAATTGCTTGTAAAAGCTGGTGTAGGTAGTGATGTGAGTGGCTATTATTTAGATAGCCTTCGTCAGCCAATCTGGAATATTTCGGTTACTGGTTCTGAAATGAAGGAACAAAAACGATTACAAGAACTGGTAGAAACAGAATTAGCACGATTAGTAAAAGAGGGGATTGATAAATCGTTATTAGAAGCCTCTTTAAATATTACTGAATTTGCTTTACGCGAAGCTGACTTTGGTGGTCGTCCTATTGGACTCGCTTATGGTATTCGAGTGATGGATCAATGGAATTATGATAAAGATCCTATTGAGGCACTTCGTTATGAAGCGGCGTTAACTACGTTGCGTGAAGGATTAACAGGTCGTTATTTCGAAGAATTAATAGAACGTGCGCTGTTACAGAATCAGCATAAAGCATTAGTTTCTATTTATCCAGAGAAAGGGTTACAGGAACAAAAAGAAAAGGCTGAACAAGAACAATTAGCTACGATTAAAGCTAAGATGAGCCCTGAAGAAATTGAAGCTATTGTAGCCCAGACAAAGGCGCTAAAGGCACGTCAAGCCGCACCAGATACGGAAGAAGCCTTAGCAACGATTCCTTTATTAGAACTTACTGATTTATCGCCAAAGGTTGAACGTGTAGAACGACACGACAGCAAACTAGGTAAGGCTAGCCTTCATTTTGTACCTACTCAAGCAAAGGGGATTAATTATACAGCTTTTTATTTCCATTTAGATTGCTTAACGGAAGAGGAGCTATTCTACGCAGGCCTTTTAAGTGATATGTTAGCTCGTGTTAATACAAAAGAGCGCACCTATGATGCTATTGCGCAGGATATTAATATGAATTTAGGCGGCTTTAGTGCTGATATAGCGGCGTTGACGAAGTATAATGATCGCAATGGGTATACGCCATTGTTTATCGTTCGTGCTAAAGCATTGCATGCTAAGTTGCCTGAATTAGTACGTATTGTAACTGAACTTGTAAGTTATAGTGAATATACTGATGTGAGCCGATTAACAGAATTGGTGAAAGAAACAAAAGCAATTTGGGATACAGAAGCTTTCCGCCGTGGTCATACGATTGTTTCTAATCGAGTTATGGCGCAGGTATCTGAAGTTGGTAAATTCCGTGATTTAGATGGTCTTGGTTATTTTGAACAATTGGCTACATTGGCTAATGATGAAACGGCATTGCAAGCATTGCCAACAAAATTAAGTGAAGTGGCTACTAAATTATTCCGTCCTTCTAATGTTGATATTTCCTTTGTAGGGGAAACGGAAGAATTTGATCGTTTCAAAGAATTGTTAGAGCCAGCACTTCAAAAATGGCAAGATGGTACATATGATAAGGGGCAGTTAAAGATTACAAAGTCCTATGTGAATGAAGGTATCGTTACATCTGGTAAGGTACAGTATGTAGCACAAGGGGGGAACTTCCGTGATCATGGTTTCACTCCTAAGGGTGCTATGAAAGTATTAGAAACAATTCTTCGTTATGAATACTTATGGACACGTATACGTGTGCAAGGTGGTGCGTATGGCGCTTTTGCCAATTTCTATAATAATGGTAACTTTGTTCTTTGTAGTTATCGTGATCCAAACTTGACAGAAACATTATCTGTTTATGAAGAGTTAAGCCAATATTTACAGAATTTTGAAATTTCAGATCGTGAAATGCGTAAATATATTATTGGTACTATGAGTACTTTGGACACACCAATTACGCCAGCTTTACGAGGGCCACGTGCTATGAGTGAATATTTTGGTGAAGGGTCACCAGAAGCAGCTGAGCGACTTCGGGAAGAGGTAATTGATTGTCGTCAAGCTGATATTCGTGATTTAGCTGAGGTAGTAGGGGCTGTTATGAAGGATTCTCATATTAGTGTAATGGGGAACGAACAAAAAATTAAAAATGCTGGTGATACATTCAGCCAAGTAATTTCTTTGCCACAATAAGGCAAGACATAGACACTCCTAAGCAGGGGATATGACCTTTGTTTAGGAGTGTTTTTAGAATGATGATTGGTTTAGAGAAGGAGTGGGGCATGATATTGGGATTTAGACGGTATTTGGGGATAGATTATATTTTGCCTGTAAACGCACGCTTGGGGCCGGTACCAACGACTAAGGCTATTTATAAGGACTATATTGATGTGGCTTGGCCAGCTACAATGCAAGGCCTTTTATTACAGCTTATGACGGCTATTAATTTAGCTATGGTAGGCGCGTTGGGGGCTGATGCTTTAGCGGCTGTGGGGATTATGAGCCAACCCTTAATGGTTATGCTTGTCTTTGTGCGATCAGCAGCCATTGCGATTACAGCCATTGTAGCTAGGCGTAAAGGGGAAGATAATTATGAGGCGATGAACTCTGTTTTGAAGCAGGGGATTGTATTAACAGTATTATTTTATGTACCTTTATTAATGCTTAGTTTTTATTTTTTAGCAGATATATTAATATTTGCAGGTGCACAATCTTCTTATCTTGAAGAGGCGGTAAGCTATGGTAAATTTATTGTTATGGGCCTCTTTTTTTCTGCTTTATCAGTTATTGTGGGGGCTGCTTTAATCGGTGTTGGTAATACGCGTGTTATATTTACGTCTAACGCTATTGGTAATGTTATAAATGTAGTGTTAAATTTTGTATTGATTTATGGCTGGGGGCCTATGCCTGCTCTAGGGGTTGTGGGCTCAGGAATTGCCACTATGATTAGTTATGGACTTATTTGTCTGTTATTGTTGCACGCTATCCATCGACAGGATCAGCATTTATCGTGGTCTAAAGGTAGCTGGCGATTTAATAAGGATATTTTACGCTCTATTTATTATATTGGGGGAAGTTCGTTAGGTGAGCAGGCTTTTGAACGCTTTGGTATGTTTGCATATACCAAAATGGTGGCTTCGTTAGGTGTTGTAGCTCTTGCAACGCATCATATTTGCATGAATTTAATTGACATTTTTTATTATTTTGCTATGGGACTTAGTTACTCTGGTGCTTCGTACACAGGTCAATCGTTGGGGAAAAAACGGCCTGATTTAGCCGTTGCTTATGGTAAAATAGGTATTCGTATAGCTTTATGTATCTCTATGGTTGGTTTAGTAACTTATTTTGGGTTACGACATATTGTATTTGATTTCTTTACTCAGGATCCAGCGGTATGGCAATTAGGCTCAGAGATTATGATTCTTATGGCGGTTGCTAGTTTTCCACAAGCATTTCAATTAGTGTATTCTGGTGTTCTTAAAGGGGCTGGCGACAATTTCTATGTGATGAAATATTCGCTATTTGTCATTGCTATTTTTCGCCCTATTATTACGTATTTACTCTGTTTTACTGTTGGACTTGGCCTATATGGGGCGTGGGTGGCGTTATTAATTGATCAAAGTTTGCGTATGATTTTTGCTGGTTGGCGTTTTTACAGTGGTGTATGGCAGCATATAAAAATTTAGTGAAATTTATGATGAATGCGATGAAATAGAGGAACTTTTGAGGCGTAAAAAGGACAAATTCTTTGATATATGATATAATCAGACTAGCATACGTAGTATTGTAAAGACTCATTAACAAGGAGGATGACATATGAAAAAGAAATTATTAGCAACTGTAATGGCAGTATCTATTGCGACTTTATCAACTGGTATATTTGCAGGCCCTGCACAAGCTTTTAGCTTAGGTAATTTTAATTTAGGTAGTGTTCTTAAAGTAGGGGGCGTAGGGATTCTTGTTGACCGTTTTGGTGGCCAAATTAATGATTTTTTAAATAAAATTTTAAGTCAAAATAACTTAAGCACAACATATTCAACAAAAGTCGTACCAATCGTTAGTGTTGGTAATAACGGTTATATTGGGGCCGCTCAAGTAACGGGACCAGCTTCTGAAGTAGAACGAGTAGAAGCGGTGGCTCAAATTGAAGCTAGCTTCAATAGCGTAGCTCGTATTAAAGGGTTAGTACCAATTGATAGTAAGAACCCAGTTAATGCCTCTCGTATTCAAGGCGTAGGTGTATCCGCTATTATTGATATTAAGATTTAATAGCCTAAGTTTGGTGTAACCTAGGTCTCACATGGTTGGAGGATGTATGAAAAAACAAGTAGTCATGTTAGCGGCAGCAGCTCTTTTTTCAGGGAATGTATGGGCTGCGCCTGAAACAGTATTAGAAAAAACAGATGCATTGGAAAATACAATATATGGTTCAACTCAAGTTGGGGCCTTAGTTGATCGGGTGCAACAAATTGGGCAAACTGTATATGGGCGGTCTGGGTCAGGTACACTGAATGCACAGGTAGATTCCTTATATGACTCTATTGAAGGCAATGTGCGTGGCAAGGTATCGGTGAATCAGCAACTTTCCATGCTTGAATGGACATATCAGAATAAAGTAGGCAGTGGCTCTTTAGTATCTCGGGTAGAACAATTAGAGCGTAGTGTTTCTGGTCGTATTGGTACAGGTTCTTTAGAAAGTCGTATTCAGTCTTTGGGGAAAACTATTAATGGAGCCCCTTTGAAAGTAACGACTCAAATTGGTTCTGTAGCGAATACAGAAGTGTTTTCTGTAACTTTGAACACGCCTATTAATACAGCGACGAGTAAAGAAGGTGATACCTTCACGTTTACAGTAGCTGATGATATTATGGATGGTAATGTATTGTTAGTACCTGCTGGTACAGTAGGGGAAGGGCATATTTCAGAATTGAAAAAAGCTGCTTCTTTTGGACGTAATGGTAAATTAGATTTAATTTTTGATACAGTACCTACCTTAGATGGGACAGAATTTACGGCTATTCAAGGGGAAGAAGCAAAGGCTAAGACTAAACAAGAATTAAAAGCGGCTGGCGCTTCCGTAGCAGGGGCTGTGCTATTAGGCCCTGTTGGTTTAGTCGGTGGTTTCTTTGTTAAAGGTAAAAATATAGATTTACCAGAAGGTGCGACTATTTATGTACAACCACAAGAGATGGTAACCGTACAAGGTGTAGTTGTTGGCGGTGATGGTCAGGCTCATACCGCTAATGAAACGGTCACTCAAGATTCTTATGATGAGTATACCTTAGGTGATGATTCAGAACCGGTTACTTTGGTACCGGCTGATGATACAAACGCTGAGGTCAATGAGGAGCCAGAGGAAGACGTCGTTGAAGAGTCCGAAGGTACGGTTGAGGAAGACGATGAAGTGGCTGAAGAATCGAGTGAAGCTAGTAACGCTCCTTCGCAGCCAATTGTGGTTGTGAAACGCAACTAATCCAATGAAAATGAGGTAAGTAGAAGATGGTAATGAAGAAGGCTAGGTATGCGTTAAGTGCCGCTTTAGTCGTTATGCCTTTGTTATCAGTGGAAGCGGCTGATGATAAAGGGTTAGTTTATGAAAATACACAAGATATTGCCTATGATTCAGATCCTGTAAGTATGGCTACTATGAATGAATCTGATGGGGCGCTTATTCGCGTTGTTCGTCGCGGTACGCCTACACCTGTCGTTGATAATAGTCAGCAACCTGTAAAAGTCGATGCTGATAGTATGTATTATAGTAGTGCTACTGGTAATGTTGTGGCAGTAGGTAAAGTCGATGCGGTTCAAGGGACTCAAGAGATTCATAGTGAAAAGTTACTAGGAAATACAAAGTCTCAAGAATATACAACGGAAGGGGCATTCCATTTTCTAGAAAATAAGGGCGCTACTAAAGATTTACGTGGTACTAATTTAGTCTATAATAGTGGTACTAATGCTATGTCGGCCCCTGATGTTATTGGTTATGTAGAACCTTATTATGTGAAAGCAGATAAAGTTGAATATGATGGTCAACAAGGTTTAATTACCAAAGGCTGGTTAACGACTAAACATGCCATGGCGTATAAAGGTGTGCCAGACTATCGCATCGAAGGAAGTACTATTGAAGTATATCCTGGCGATAAGGCTATCATTCGGGATGCTAAGTTATTCATTAAAAACGGTAAGATTTTGAGCATGCCAAAATATGTTGTGTCCTTACGTAGTGACCGAGATGGTGAATTCAATGTATTTTCTTTGATTCCACGACCAACGTATAATAGCGATGATGGTTTTGGTTTAAAAGGGAATATTGAATATCCAGTAGGCGACAGTGGTGAATTGTTTTTACGCTATCAGTGGATGACTAAAGAAGGGTTTAAACCTAGTTTTGGATATCGTGAATATTTACCTTGGGGCGTTGCTACCTTTGGGGTAAGTCGTGAATCTTCTTCCTTAAATGCCCGCACAGTATGGGTAGAAAAACGACCTGAATTTTCCGTGTATACTAATCAATATTATATTGGTAAAACACCATTTACTATTCGTGGTGGTGGTAATATTGGCTATTGGAAAGAGGACTATATTAAAGGCAGCCATGCCATGTTTTTTGGCGAGGTAAGCCATGATGCTATTAAATTGTCCAAAAATGCTAATTTACGTTTTTATGGTGGTTATCAACGAGACTATTATGGATATAATGATAGCATTCGTAGTATGCCATATTGGGGCGTTACATCTGATTGGAGAATGAATTCTCGTGTGACTGCATTCTCTAGTTATCGTCAAAACAATATGGATATGCGACGGAATTCACCATATCCTTTTGATGCTACTGATATTGCTCGTAATTGGGTATTAGGTGCGACAATTCAATTAACACGGTTAGATTCATTTACTATTAGTACTCAGCGAGATGTACAATCAGGAGAACTTCGTTACGTCGACTATACTTGGCATCGTGATATGCACTCCTTTGAAGGATGGCTTACTTACCAATCGAAGCAAAAGAAATGGTCGTATACAGTAGTGGCTAAAGATTTCTAGAGGTGTTATACATATTTAGTATTAAAATAGTGAGTATAATAAAAGCTAGCTTAGAGAAGGGCCGTTTGTTTTTCTCTAAGCCTTTGCTTTTTGTAATACGTGTTTAGAAAAGAGGTTAATTATGGGCAAAGTTCGTAAGGCTGTTATTCCAGCGGCAGGATTTGGCACTCGCTTTTTGCCAGCTACAAAAGCACAACCTAAGGAAATGTTACCAATTGTAGATACGCCAGCCATTCAATACATTATTGAAGAAGCTTTAGCGTCAGGGATTGAAGAAATATTGATTATTACTGGACGTAATAAGCGGGCGATTGAAGATCATTTTGATACTAGTGTTGAATTGGAGCAATTGTTACAACAACAAGGGAAACAAAAACAGTTAGACATGGTGCGATCTTTAGCAGACATTCGTGTTCATTTCATTCGTCAAAAAGCGCCACGTGGTTTGGGTGACGCTATTTTATGTGCCAAAGCTTTTGTGGGTAATGAACCTTTTGCCGTTTTATTGGGGGATGATGTAGTTTATAATCCAGAATATCCTTGTTTAAAACAATTAATGGATTGTTATGAAGAAGTGGGTGGCTCTGTATTAGGGACGCAGCGTGTTCCTGAGGATAAAGTCAGTTCCTATGGGATTGTGGCTGGTCATGAAATTAAACCTAATATTTATAAAGTTGACGGTTTAGTAGAAAAGCCAAGTCGGGATTTAGCTCCATCTAATTTAGCCGTTTTAGGACGGTATATTTTATCGCCAGAAATTTTTGCAGTATTAGAACAAACTCCGTTAGGGGCTGGTCATGAATTACAATTGACTGATGGGTTGGCACGTCTTAACAGTGACGTATTTGCCTTAGCCTATGAAGGCCGTCGGTATGATATTGGTGATCGGTTAGGTTATCTACAAGCCACAGTAGAATACGGTTTGCGATCTGATATTTTTAAAGAGCAGTTTAAGACGTATTTGAAAAATTTGATTAAGACATTAGATTAATATAATGTAAGGTATATATAAGATACAAGGAAAACTGATTTATGGTAATTGTTGTAGTGGATTACCATAAATCAGTTTTTTATTGTTAACAATAAAAATAGATGTAGTTGACGGATAGTTATGAATTATATATAATTTGAAAGAGATTATCTGTAGAAGGAGGCGAAGCGATGCGGGAGTTGTTTCGAGGATTAATTGAAGCGGATAAAGAATTGCCACGAACGATGGTGATAGCCCAGTTACATTGGCGACGCCTAGCTGCGCCGGCTCATTATGAGCAGGTGAAACAAAAAAGGGAATGGTATGAAACAACATTGGCGCGTGGTGAGACAGAATTGAGAGCAGTTTTGAAAGCGTTAGCCCCTACTAAGTTGCCCATAGCTCCTAAATTATCAGTGCATCCAGTTGTTATACCAAAACAAGTTACTCCATGGCATATATTTTCGCGAGTAGAAATTCTTGATTTTGTTACGGAAGTGAAGGATGAAAACTCTATTCATCAACAGGAAAAGGCCGTTGTACCTGGTTGCTTAGTGTTAGAGCGATTATACCAATATATAACAGTGGAATTAGGTGAAACAGTAGACACTATGTCAGTTCGTTTTCGTAGACCTACTTTCGTGGATGAAATGGTATCTATCATAGAGGAACGGTCATGCATTCAAGGTTATACGGCTGAACGCACTGTTTTTACGTGCACTTGGTCATAATATCTGACCTAACGTGACTATTATATGGTTTATAGTACTTATTATATGGTTTATAGTATATTTGTAATTATTTTAATTATTTTAATTATTTGAGGTGTGTTTTATGTCTGATACTCGTAAGTTAACAAAAATGGCGTTATTGATTGCTTTATGTTGTGTGTCCGCTTATATATCTTTTCCATTACCTTTTACCCCGGCTATGGTAACAGCGTCTACTTTAGTATTTTGTTTAATTGCGTTTATGTTACCGCCTAAAGAAACATTTATAGCTTTATGTGTATATGTACTAATTGGTGCTGTTGGGTTGCCTGTATTTGCCGGTGGCATTGGTGGTCTTGGTAAAATTTTAGGCCCAACAGGTGGTTTCATTTGGAGCTATCCTATTGCATATACTTTACTTAGTGTATGTAAAGGGAAGAAGCATTCCTTTTTTACATATTTCTGGCGTTCTGTGGTGATTACGATTCCTATTACTTACATTTTTGGTATGATTGGTGGGATGATTGTAACTGGCATTAATTTTGAAGCGGCTTTAGTAGGCTATGCCTTACCATTTATTCCTGGTGACATTATGAAATGTGCTATGGCTGCTTGGTTAGGGACTAAAGCAGCAAAACTAAATATTTAGAAGACGTTTGACTTAGCGGAGGATGCTATGAAGAATGAAATAATGTCTTCAGTGTACATAATGGGCGGCCTTAGGACGCCCATTGGTTCATATAAAGGACAATTTAAATACATAAGACCAGAACAGTTAGGTGCGCGAGTATTAAATACATTGCATGAAACGTATGGTGAGGTAGAAGAGATTATTTGTGGTAATGCAGTGGGAACTGGGGGGAATATAGGTCGTTTGACAGCCTTGTATTCTACTTATGGTAGTACAGTGCCTGCTTATACTGTAGATATGCAGTGTGCTAGTGCTGGTTCAGCCATTATACAAGGTTATAGGGGTATTCGTAGTGGTATGGTCAAGACGGTTATTGCTGGTGGTGTAGAAAGTAGTTCGTTACAGCCTTTGCGAATGTATGCGAATGAGGACGAACGGAAAGGCTCTTATATGGTGGCGCAATTTTCACCAACAGAGAATGATGCATTAGCTATGTTAAAAGGGGCCGAGCGAACAGCGCAGAAATATAAGGTGACAAAAGAGGAGTTAGATTATTGGAGTTTGCGTAGTCATCGTTTGGCTGTGAAGGCCCAACAAGAAGGTATTTTAAAGCCTTACATATTAGATATGGGCTCTCAATATAAAGATGAAAGTATAAAACCTCGTTTGCAACAAAAAGTATTAGACCGGATGAAACCAATTTTAGGTGAAGGCACTTTAACAACGGCGGGCAATGCTTGTTATACGCATGATGGGGCTGCTTTTGTAGTGCTCAGTGATAGACCAGGTCCATTTCGTATAGTCAGTGCTTTGCAGTATGGCGGAGACCCTTTATATAGTCCTGAAGGGGCGTTACAAGCGACTGAGCACTTATTAAAACAGACTGGTTTAACTATGGCAGCGTTAGATGCGATTGAATGGAATGAAGCGTTTGCGGTAATTGATGTTTTATTTGCTCGTTCGTACGGTCAATGGGAAGAACAATATAATCAACTTGGCGGGGCTCTTGCGTATGGGCATCCTTTTGGGTGTTCAGGGGCTATTATTTTACTTCATACGATGGCTGCTTTGGCATATCGTCAAGGTCGTTATGGTGTATGTGCGATTGCTGGGGCTGGCGGTATGGGAACAGCTATATTGATTGAACGGATGATGTAAAATTTAGTGCATTAAGATAGTCTGTAGGCTAATTAACAGACTAGGGTGATTAAATATGGATGAATTATTACAACGATTAGCTATATATAGTAAACAGCAGGGGGATAAGGCGGCTGTTATTATTGATGATGTAGTCTATACATATAGGGATTTGTGGCAATCGATACATAAGGTAGAGATGGTCAATATACGTCAGTCAAACACAGATAATGTTCAGTCGGTTATTACAGACAATATTACAGATACTATTACAGGTCATATAGAAGTAGTGTGTGCAGAAACCTTAATGCCTTCGACTATGGTTATTCAGACAAAGCAAATTTGGTTACAGCTAACACAGTGGCTTCAGTGCCTGGTAGAAGGGCGGCGACCTATTCTTTGTCATCCTGATTTAGAGCCTTCGAGGGTGGCCTTATTAGAGCAGACCTATTTGAAAGGGCAAACGATACCGCAGGGGGCAGATTTTGGTGTATTGTCTTCAGGAACAACGGGTTTACCAAAAGTATTGTGGCGTTCTTTACGAAGTTGGACTGATTTTTTCTCGGCGCAAAATCAAATTTTTAAAGTTGATGAGGCTACGGTGTTATTTTGGCAAGGCAGTTTAAGCTTTACAGGTAATCTTAATAGCCTTTTGAGTGTACTTTATGAAGGAGGAACGGCGGTTACTTCACAACATATGTCACCACGTACTTGGATGCGTTTGAGTGAAGCTTGGCAGGTAACGCACTGGTATTTATTACCAACTAAACTTCGTTTATTAGTAGGGGTGTTACAGCATCCTTTACAAGCGTTGCGATTAATTTTTACTGGTTCACAGACACTGGATCATAAATTATTGAAACAATTACAATGTACGCAACCACAGATAGAATTTATTTTGTACTATGGTGCAAGTGAGCTTAATTATATCACCTATTGTACGGCTGCAGAGTGGTTAGCTGAGCCTAATACAGTGGGGTATCCGTTCCCTGGGGTTACCGTTACGCTTGATGACACGGGCCTTATTTATGTTGACACTCCTTTTGGCATTGAGGAGATTGAGTTACCCTATACAGTGGGCGATGAAGGGGCTTGGAGTGAAACAGGGCGACTATGTTTCAAAGGGCGTCGGAGTGCTATGATTAATCGAGGGGGATATAAAGTGTCCATTCCCTACTTAGAAAGTACTTTATTGAGTATTGAAGGGGTTGTTGATGGAGCTGTGATAGGCGTTCCTGATGAATTGCGTGGCGAACAACCGATAGCGTTTTTAGTGCCTGATGGTGAACGACCACTACCAGATATAGTAGCTGATATGGCTATGCGTTTCACGTCTAAGGACCGACCAAAGTCTATAGTGTGGCTTAAACACTTGCCACTTACGGCTTGTTCAAAGGTAGATACCAAACAATTACGCAGTATATATGAGACCTCTTTAAGCAAGCATGACAATAATATATAGTAGCGCTTATTGAAATCTACTACAAGATATTGTATAATAAGCAAGAAGTGAACAACTGGTAGCCGTTTACGGTACCAGTTGTTTATATATATAGGCTAAGGCTTACTAAATACATCAGATAGTTAGTAAGGTTGGCATTGAGTTATTTAGTTTGATACATTTATAGACTATATTTAGAAACATATGGGAGGCCTTGTCGTGTTAGAGGTAATTAAGCGGGATGGACAAAAAGTTTCATTCGATAAGTCAAAAATTGTAATCGCTATTGAAAAAGCCATGAATAGTAGTACTGGTTTGTATGAAGCTGGCTTAGCTGATCGCATTGCTAATGAAATTGAAGAATATGCCCATAAGATTGGGAAAACCTTAACGATTTATGCTATTGAAGATCAAGTGTATTACAAATTATTGGAATACAATAATCCAGCTACTGCGCGTGCCTATGAAAACTACAAGGCTGTTCAAAGTTTTAAACGTAAGGAAAATACGACTGATAAAGACGTATTTGGCTTGTTAGATCGTAGTAATGTGGCTTTATTAGACGAGAACTCTAATAAGGATGCAGCCATCGTTTCTACACAACGAGATTTAATTGCTGGGGAAGTAAGTAAAGATATTGCGCGCCGTAAATTGATTCCTGCTGATATTGTGCAGGCCCATGACAGTGGGGCCATTCATTTTCATGATATGGATTATATTATTCAGCCCATGTTTAACTGTTGCTTAATTAATTTAAATGACATGTTAACTAATGGTACTGTTATTAATGGTAAAAAAATTGATACGCCTAAGTCGTTTCAAGTGGCTTGTACAGTAACGACGCAGATTATTGCTCAAGTAGCTTCTGGACAATATGGTGGTCAAAGTATTAATGGTATTGATCGTATTTTGGCGCCTTTTGTGCGTAAATCCTATGATAAGATTTTAGCGAATGTACTAGAAGAGCAAGTGGAAATCTATGGCATGAAGCCGAATATGGAAAAAGCGGAAGAAATTGCTTGGAAACGAACTCGTAAGGAAGTTAAAGATGGGATTCAGACGATTCAGTATCAGATTAATACATTGATGACGACTAATGGTCAGGCTCCTTTTGTTACGTTATTTATGCATTTTGACCCTAATAGTGAGTATGCAAAGGAAGCAGCACTCATTGATGAAGAAATTTTAAAACAACGGATTATGGGTGTTAAAAATGAAGCGAATGTATATATTACGCCAGCCTTTCCTAAGTTAATTTATGTATTGGATGAACATAATATTCGTCCTGATGCGCCGTATTATTATTTGACAGAGTTAGCCGCTCAATGTACCGCTAAACGAATGTATCCTGATTATATTTCTGCTAAGAAGATGAAAGAAATTTATGAAGGTAATGTGTTTAGTCCTATGGGTTGTCGCGCTTTCTTATCTCCTTGGAAAAATGAAAAGGGGGAATATGTATTTGACGGTCGTTTTAATATGGGCGTAGTGAGCTTGAATTTACCTCAAATTGGGATTTTAGCGCGTCATAGTGAAGAACGTTTCTTTGAAATTCTAGACAAACGCCTTGATTTGGTAGAAAAGGCCTTATTGCTCCGTTATAATCTTTTGAAAAATGTAACTAGTGATGTATCGCCAATCCATTGGCAGCATGGAGCTATTGCACGCCTTAAAAAGGGTGAACCAATTAGTAAATTCTTAAAAGGTGGTTATGCAACCATTTCTATGGGCTATATTGGTATGTATGAAGCGACTAAGTTGATTACTGGTGAATCTAATACAGGGGAAAAAGGCCGTGTCTTTGCTATGAAGGTAATGGACCGTTTAAATGCTGCGATTGAAACCTGGAAAGAGCGTCATAATATGGGTTTTGCTCTATATGGTACCCCAGCTGAAAGCTTGACGCATCGTTTTAGTTCCTTAGATCGAGCACGTTTTGGTGAAATTGAAGATATTACGGATAAGGGCTATTATACGAATAGTTATCATGTAAATGTGCGTGAAGAAATTAACGTATTCGATAAATTTTCTTTTGAGTCAGAATTTCAAAAAAAATCCACAGGTGGTTGTATTTCATATGCGGAAATTCCTAATATGACTAATAATATTCCGGCTGTCTTAACTATGATTCAGTATATTTATGATAATATTTCGTATGCTGAATTTAATACAAAATCCGATTATTGTCATGTATGTGGTTTTGATGGGGAAATTAAAGTCAATGAACATAATGATTGGGAATGTCCTCGTTGCCACAATACGGATCGTGATAAATTGACGGTTATTCGCCGTACTTGTGGTTATTTAGGTGAGAACTTCTGGAATGAAGGTCGGACTAAAGAAATTAAAGATCGTGTTATGCATATTTAAAGATGTTCATGTTTTATGAGCTATATTTTATACATAGTAAGCGATTACATATAGTGAACGAATAATTGATGGATTGTACATAAGTGGCAGTGATTTAAGATTGGCAGTAAAACAGGTCATGTCGTTAGACATGACCTGTTTGTATCAGTGAAGATTTACTAAGTTGTAGCAAGTATCGTAGATATCGTAGAATGAGTTTTATAGATAAAGGAAGCTAATATAAGTAACGGTAGAGGAGGCGAACCAGTAATGAATTATGGACAAATTCGAAAATATGACATTGCTAATGGCAATGGGATTCGCACGTCTATTTTTGTTACGGGCTGCACACATAAGTGCTTTAATTGTTTTAATGAAGAATATCAAAATCCTAAGGCAGGCTCTATATGGACGGAGACAGAAACTCAACAAGTTATTGATTATGTGAGTGATCCTAATGTGACTGGACTTACTTTATTAGGCGGCGAGCCTTTTCAAAATGTGGAGGGACTACTACCAGTAGTTATAAAAGTACGTGAAAAAGTACCTAATAAGGATATTTGGGCCTATTCTGGTTACACATGGGATGAGATTGTCGCGTGTCCTAGTAAACGCAGTTTATTGGAACAATGTGATATTTTGGTAGATGGGAAATTTGTGGATGCTTTACGCGATCCTAGTTTACGTTTCAGAGGGTCTAAAAATCAACGCATTATTGATGTTAAACAAAGCTTAGCTACTGGTCATGTTGTGATTGCTATGGAATAGTGTAACAAACTTATTATACGTATATGCAGTGGTTAGTATTATACGTATATATAGTATGTGTATTGTTAGGAGTGTTTTTGATTATGGAGCAAACTAAAGAATTAGAGTCTTTGCTGGCAGCGTTTCATTTGACTTGGGATAATTTTCCTGGTATGGCTAGGTTGATTGATGAGCGACATACGTTGCTCGCTGTTAATGCAAAGGCCAAAGAATTTGGTTTTGAAGAAGGACTGTGTTGCGCTCAGGTAGGTAACCCTGAGATCCATCGAAATTGTAAAAAAGGTAAGGTAACATTACAGGGAAAAGCTATCGTAGATCGCGTAGTGGTGGATAAAGTTCGCGGTTGGGTTCCTGTAGATGGATATCCTGGCATTGTTGTTCATTTTACAGTAGGCATTCCAGAATTAGAATAATAGGAATAGAAATAGGAGATCTATTGATAGTTATAAAAAGAGCTATTAGTAATATGTGCTTATTAACACATGTATTACTAATAGCTCTTTTAAGTAAGGCTAAATAGAGAATAGATTATACTATTTTAGCACCATCTTTGTACATTTCACCGCCGGCATTTGGTAATAAACCGTATTTTTCAGTCCAAAGATTTTTGTATTTTAAGGCTTGGTTATGAATTCGTTCTACTTGCGTTTCATCAGTACGAATTACTTTAGCAGGACAACCAACTACTAAGGAGTAAGGGGGAATAGTTGTATTTTCTAAAACCACCGCACCAGCAGCAATGATAGAACCGGTACCAATGTGGCAACCGCTTAATACGATGGCACCCATACCTACAAGAACATTGTCTTCTAAAGTAGAGGCATGAACGATAGCACCATGACCAATCGTTACATAGTCACCTAAGACACAAGCTTTATCATCGTCTACGTGAAGCACTGAATTATCTTGTACATTGGTATAGCGACCGACCACAATTTTATTCACATCGCCACGGGCTGCTACATTTTGCCAAAGGGAGGCAAATTCTTTAAGTTCTACATCACCTGCAATTTCAGCACCTGGCATAAGGCAGCTTTTGGGATCTAATTTAGGATATTTTCCGTTAAATGGTAACATAATACTAACTCCAATCTTATAGGAAACGTTGTGCTGCTTTAATGGCGTCTTTAGCTTCAGCGATTACAGATTCCACAATAGCTTTAGCTGGTTCTACTTTAGTTAAACGGTTTAAACTTTGACCGCATTGAACAGCGCCATTTACGATATCACCATCTACAGCAGCTTTGCGGTTAGTTCCTACTGACATAGCCGTTAAGGTTGCTTTATCGGTGCAACTAAATTCAGCTTCTAAATATTTTTGAGTAAATTCGTTTTTCAAGGAACGAACACCGCCATGGCCGCTGGTTAAACCAGTAACGGCAGAGTCTGTATCAGTCGCTTTAATGATAGCTTCTTTACAATTTTCATGCATTTGACATTCTTCTGCGAGGATGAAACGCGAGCCCATTTGCACGCCTTCTGCGCCCATCGTTAAAGCGGCTGCTAAGGCACGACCATCAGCAATGCCACCAGCAATAATAACAGGAATATCAATCTCAGGGAGTACATTTTCCATTAAAGCCATAGTCGTTTGTGTACCAATATGACCGCCCGCTTCTTGACCTTCTACAATAAGCGCATCAGCACCAGCTGCTGCGACACGTTTAGCAAGTTTAACACTTGGTACAACAGGAACTACTTTAATACCAGCTGCATGCATTGGTTCGATGAAAGGCACAGGATTGCCAGCACCTAGCGTTACAAATGCTGGTTTTTCTTCTTTAATAACTTCTACAAGTTCATCAATATTATTGGCCATAAGCATAAGGTTTACGCCAAATGGTTTGGTAGTCAATGCTTTAGCCGCACGAATTTCTTGGCGAACCCATTCCGCATCACGGCCACCAGTGGCGATGACACCAGTAGCACCTGCATTAGCTACGGCAGCAGCTAATTTATGTTCGGATGTCCAAGCCATAGCGCCTTGGATAATTGGATACTCAATACCGAGGAGTTCTGTAAGTTTTGTTTTCATATAATACCTCCTATATGACAATAACAACTATATAGTATTATTTTAAATAAAATCAATATTTTAAAATACGTAAAATACGTATTAAAAAGAAGTAATTGAAAATGAATATTACTTCTCCTATTAATTATAAAGGTATTTGCAAAAAAAATATAGGGAAAGTTTGAAAAAAGGCAAAATTAGCAACATAATTTTGTGTTAATCGAGGTGTATTTATAGCTATAAACCTATATAAAATAAGGGCTCAATAAAATTTTGAAAAAGATATTGAACATAATCGATATTTGTGATACACTAAGAGCGTAGATACAGTGTCTATTTTAACATGAAAGGAGGCGCAAGTGATGGAAAAATACGTATGTGTAGTATGTGGTTGGATTTATGACGAAGCTGTAGAAGGTGTTAAATTCGCTGATCAACCAGACGATTATGTTTGCCCAATTTGTGGCGTAGGTAAAGATCAATTCGAAAAAATGTAATTGAATCTAATCTAAATCATGAAGTAAAAATATAGAAGCCTCCTGTAAAGGGGGCTTTTCTCATCATAGGCATATCTTTCTTAAATACGTTTTGAGAAAGACGGGTTGTGTTCTCTTACATAAATTTATAATGTCTTATAAAATAGACGAAGAATTATCGAGAACAGTTTGACAAAGATAGGTTAGATAGCTATAATATTATAGTCGAGGTAAAATTATGAAACTGCAAGTAGAGCAAGCAAAAGAACACATAGGAAAGTCGTTTCCTTTTCAATTTACTGAACCAGCTACTGAGTTAGGGGATGTAACTGCTTTTCCTTGGAGCCGTCATGATATAACCATTAGTGGTGATTTTCGTTACGATGGACAGAATTTCATCGTAGAAGGAACCGTAACAACCAATGGTGATTATGAGTGCACTCGCTGTTTAAGTGAGGTTGCTTATTCACAAACAACGCCATTTAATGAAACCTTTGGTGTCCTTAAGGAATGGGACGATGTTGAGGATGCCGAGGTTGTTCCTTTTGATGGTGAAACCATTGATTTAACGGATCTCATTCGGGATACATTAATCATCAATGAGCCATCTCAAGTGTTATGTCAGGATGATTGCAAAGGATTGTGCGTTCATTGCGGAGCAAATAAAAATGTTTCACCTTGTTCTTGTGAATCCTTTGTGGTAGATCCTCGATTGGCGGTGCTTCGTACACTGCTCGATGAAAAAGATGATGATTAATTAGAAGTCCCAGTGATTATGTTAAGGAGGTGCAGATAATGGCAGTACCAAAGCGTAGATTATCCAAATGTCGTCGCGACCGTCGTCGTGCGAACTGGAAATTAACTGTTCCAGGTTTTGTAGCTTGTCCGCAATGCCACGAACCTATGATGCCTCATCGGGTTTGCCCTACATGCGGTCATTATAAAGGAACTCAGGTTGTAGATAAGATCGCTGAATAAGACCTGCTGAGCTATGAATAGCTCTACTATAAAAGCGTGGATATCCAATTGGATATCCACGCTTTTGTCGTTTCTAATTATTTTAATTAAGTATCCATAGACTGTAATAGGGCTTTGTGTTATAGTAGCCATAATAAGAGAGTTTTGTAAAATGCAGACATTATCACGCTTAGCACATAAGGAGGCTGGATTTATGATTCCATTAACTGAAACACAGAGTCATTGGCAAGCTAAAGTTCGTCAATTTTGTCTTGAAAAAGTGGCGCCTACTGTTATTGAAAGAGATAAGCAACAGCTTTTTGATCACTCTTTAGTTAAGGATGTATTAGCCTTGGGATTATCCCGTATTTATTGGCCTACTACTTATGGTGGTTTTGGGGATGACTTTATGAGTTATGCAGTAGCTCTTAAAGAACTAGCAAAATTTGATGATGGACTCGCTATTACTGTATCTGTTTGTGTAGGTTTATGTTGTGAATCCATTGCTAGTTTTGGCACAGAGCAACAAAAAGAGAAGTTTTTGAATCCTTTAATAGCAGGTGAAACAATTGGTGCGTTTGCTTTGACTGAAAAAGAAGCAGGAACTGATGCAAGTGGTGTACAAACAACGGCTGTTCGTGATGGAGAGTATTACATATTAAATGGTGAAAAAGTATATATTACGAATGCAGGCGAAGCGGATGTATATATTGTGTTTGCTATGACAGATCCAGAGGCTGGCGCCAAGGGCATTTCTGCTTTTATCGTTACTAAGGATATGGTTGGTTTCACCACTGGCCCTAGAGATTCTATGATGGGACTTCATACCTCTACTTGCGGTAGCCTTCGTTTTGAAAATGTAAGAGTGCCAGTCGCTAATTTATTAGGCCGTGAAGGTGAAGGCTATAAAATTGCTATGAGGACATTGGATAGTAGCCGTATTGGGGTAGCGGCTCAGGCAACGGGCCTGGCAGAAGCGGCTTTGGCTCATTCCATAGCGTATACGAAGGAACGGGTTCAGTTTGGTAAGCCTTTGAGTAAATTTCAAAATACACAATTTCAATTAGCTCAGATGGCTATTCAAGTGGAAGCCGC
Organism: Veillonella criceti; assembly: GCF_900460315.1. NCBI lineage: Bacteria > Bacillati > Bacillota > Negativicutes > Veillonellales > Veillonellaceae > Veillonella > Veillonella criceti. The sequence continues at coordinate 111,790 of NZ_UHIO01000001.1, forward strand.
TAATTTAATGTTATATAATGTGGCACAAGATAAATCGGAAGGTCGTCCGTATACAGTGTCAGCCTCTATGGCGAAAAAGTTTTGTTCTGATGTGGCTATGGAAGTAACTACTAAAGCGGTTCAATTATTTGGTGGCTATGGCTATTGTGAAGACTATCCAGTGGCTCGTTTAATGCGTAATGCTAAAGTGACGCAAATTTATGAAGGTACGAATGAAGCACAACAAATGGTGATTGGTGGTGCGTTGTTGCGATAAGTAATGTAATATAAATATTATTTAAGTATAAGAAATAAGAAAAACATAAGAAAAAACGTCTTAGTCAGAATATCCTTGTAATTCGTTCTTTGTTAAGGATAGATGATTAAGACGTTTTTGTATTATAATAGGCCAACGGATTGGAAGAATTGTTTATAGGCTTCTGCTTTTTTAGTTAAACTCAATGGATAAGCTCTAGATGTAGAGGGTAAGCGTGTTAATTTTATATGACGGCTACTAAATTTTAGCTCGATTGATTCACCGGTTTTAGGTAGTTTAACGGTGTTGTCAGCTAAGTTAAGTAACACTTCAGTGGCTTTGCCGCCAGTTGTACCGATATATTGACAGTTTGGTATAGTTGCTAATACTTCGTGAATGTGCACAGGGTCTACGACTGTTAAGAACGCATCTGATGCATTGCCCTTTTCACGGATAGCTTGCCAAACAGTAGGACAAGAGGCAATGCCTTTTTCCGTCAAAAAAGCTTTTATCTTATCGGCGTCAAAAGCTTTTTCTTCGCCTTTTCTAAAATAATCTGTATCATTAAAAAATATTAAACCGTAAATACGCCACATATCATTTTGGAAATTAGGGTAGTGGAATTGCATGGCTCGTTTGTCGGCTGCTGGCGGGAAGGTGCCCATACACATGACGGTTGCTTGAGGTGGTAGAAATGGGGGAAATGGGAGCGATTCTATAGGGTGGTCAGCTGTCGTTATAGTAGTTAATACAGCATTAGATTTCGATTTTGTGTTTTTTGATACGTTATTTTTATTTGCTTTCATAATAATTCCCTCTTCGCTGGGTGAGTACAGTTTTGAAATGATAGGATTTACTCACGCTTTTTTATATATTCAATTATAGCATCAATTAACTCTTTTAACTTCATTCCTGTTCGTTCACAAGCTGTCCTGATGGTGGCTTTACGAGCCATAATTTTACCAAAGGAGGTATTTAACATTTTAAAATTAGTATTAATGGTTGGCATGTGCTGACGTAAGCCGTCTACAGCTTCGAACAGCTCAAAAAGTTTTGTGTCGGCTGTGATAGTAATACCTTGAACAGTTACGCTGTAAGTCATATCTTCGGTGGTATTACTTTCATCAAAGTGGTTGGTGTTAGAGGTTGTAGTTTCATGGTTGCCATGTGTTTCAGAATCCCAGGTTAATAGGGTACGCGATCCTTCTAAACTGCGGATGCGTGTGCAGTCTTGCATCATTTCAAGAACGCCTTTAAAATGACCAGCTTCATCGCGAACGGCGGTATAAAGAATATAGATAAATGCTTCTGGTTTGTTAATCCAGAATTCAGCTTTATCTTGTTCGCCAGAACGGAATTTTTCAATGATTTCTTCGACTAAGTGAACGCTTTTAGCAGGATGACAATTGCGCACTTCACGGCCAATTACATTGGCGCTACGTGGGAAAATACGATGTGTAGTGTCGCTATAGAATTTGACTAATTCGTTTTCATCTACATAGGATAAGTCAACTGGCATATGTTTGAATAGTAAATTAATTCGTTCTAAGGATAGTTTGCCGGTGGCCACGTCGAGTTCTGTGTCGGCCGCTGGGGTCGGGCTCATATTATATTTGCCTAATAAGTCGGCCAATTCTTTCATAAAGTTAGCTGTAGTTGTCGTTTTTTCAGGAATGGCATTTGGAGATACATTCATATCACCGTAGTAAGGGGGTGGTGTGATTAAGGCGAAGCCGATTTCGTGATCGCCACGGCTCATGTAACTGAATTCGTCTTCTGTTACAAGCTTCCAAGCTGTAGGGAATAAGACTTCTTGCTCTTTATCAGCTAAGTCACGGAAGGCATCAATCATTTTAGGTTGTAATTCTAAAAAATCGTCTGTTTTGTCTGCTTGTAAGTGACGGCGACTTTCGCTGATTAGATCGCGTACTTTATCGTCGAAGGTCCACATGATTTTAGTAGGTCTATCGAAACCATATTTTTCAAGGGCTGGATATAATTGGTTTTGTTTGCGTGATAAATGGCGTGACCATTCACTGAGTTTATCATAAATACCAAGCCAAGGGTTTTTGATAAAATGAGGGGCTTTTAGTAGCTTATCTGCTTCATCTATCATGGCAAGACCGACTTTAATTTCTTCTACATAGACCCAAAGGGGGTGATTAGTTGGATAGGTATTGTTAGCTCGTATCAAAATACCATCAAATAAAGCAAGTAAATCATCCATGCGATGCGTGATTTCTTCATCGGTGTAGGCGCCTTTGAGTTGTTGTTCTCCATAGGCAAACTCATCAGGGGTACAAGTACCGATGTATTGTTTTAGAAGTGCTTGCCCTTCTTCGAGGGAAAGGTTACCACTTAAATAATTGTCTTTAATTTCAATCATTTTGGCTAAGCGCTGTTCGTTATCTAAGCCGAGGGCTGATTTCATTGTTGTCATAGGTATCGTCTCCTTTACACTGTACGTTTAAGTAAGTTAGTATTTACTAAACGGTTTAACTTAATAGTAGTAATGATATATAAGAACAGAAAGAGAATAGTTGAGTTCTGTGTATATTTTCATTATAATGGTGTTGAAAATAGTTTTCAGTAGCTTGGGCTACATATTTAGAATAACTATTTTAGGTTATTTATAATTTTTACTTGCATAATCAGCCTTTGTGACATATAATTGTAATGAAGTATTATTACTTGGTCATAAAAGGTGGTACCATGAGTCGGATAAAGAAACAAGAGCGACAGCAGTTATTGCAAGAAAAACTGAATAATACGCCCTTCGTTACCGATGAAGAGTTGGCCATCTTTTTTAATGTCAGCGTGCCAACAATTCGCCTTGATCGGTTAGAATTAGGGATTCCTGAGTTGCGGGAACGCATTAGAGCGCGTGTTGAAGGACTAGCACCAAGTGCTAATGATCATGGTCATATAGAAGTGGTAGGGGAATTAATTGATCTTACCGCTGGTGAACAAGGTCTTAGTATATTGCGGACGACGGATGACATGACGGACTGTAATGGGTATGTAGAGCCTCAGTATTTATATGCACAGGCTGATTCATTAGCTAAAGCTGTTTTGGGCGTTCCGGCTGCCTTAGCGGGCGTTGGCAATATTAAATATAAAAGTCCGGTTAAAGCGGATTGTAATTTAGTGGCCAAAGCCTCAGTGGTACGTCAACGAGGTGAAAAATATTTTATCTGGGTCACAATTAAGGATAAGGTAAAGGAAGTCTTTCGGGCGAAGTTCATAATGGAGCCCATTCAGAATAGGGTGTAAGTATATGAAAATTGCAGTAGATGCTATGGGCGGTGATTTTGCACCGTATGAAATTGTTCGCGGTGCCATTGATGCAGCAAAAGCATTTCCTAAGATAACAATAGTTTTAGTTGGCGATGAAGTGCGAATTCGCCAAGTATTAGAAGAATTTGGACAAGAGAATAACCCTCAGTTGATTATTCATCACGCTAGTGAAGTCATTGAAATGAGTGAGCATCCTGGCACAGCTGTGCGTAAGAAGAAAGATGCCTCTGTTATTGTAGCTACGCGTTTGGTGAAACAGAAAGTGTGTGACGCCGTTATTGCACCTGGCAGTACCGGTGCTGCTGTAGCAGCGGCCTTGTTTGGCCTTGGACGCATCAAAGGTATTGATCGACCAATGATTGCTACGCCAATTCCTACACCACAAGGGGTGACGGTCATGTTAGACTCTGGTGCTAATGCAAATTGTAAACCTAAGCATTTGGTACAAGGGGCTATTATGGGGTCGGAATATGCACGCCTTATGTTTGGTAAGGAGAATCCGACGGTAGGTTTACTAAATATTGGTGAGGAATCAACTAAGGGTAATGATTTATGTCTAACTACCTATCCTTTGTTAGAACAGCTTCAAACAATTCCTTTTAAAGGGAATGTAGAAGGCCGTGATATTCCTAAGGGGACGGTAGATGTAGTGGTGTGTGATGGCTTCACTGGCAATGTAGTGTTAAAGTTTGCTGAAGGCATGGTAGGCGTTATGACACAGCTTGTCAAAGAAGGTATCAAAAATGGTGGCATTTTTGCAAAAATTGGAGCTGCGTTAATTTATCCTGTATTTAAAAAGATACGAAAACGTCTTGATCATACAGAGAATGGCGGCGCTCCACTATTGGGTGTTAATGGTGTATTTTTAATTTCCCACGGCAGTTCTAAAGCTAAAGAAATTTTAACGGCGATTAAAATTGCTGGCGATTTAGTGGATCGTAAAATTATTCAAAACATTCAACATAGTATAGAAGAAGAAGGAGCTATCAAATATGACGATGTGGACTAAGCCAGTCGGTATTATTGGTACAGGCAGTTTTGTGCCAGATAATATTGTGACTAACGCTGATCTAGAAAAAATCGTAGACACGAATGATCAATGGATTCGTGAGCGCACCGGCATTGAAGAACGACGTATTGCGCCAGAAGGAATGAATGCGTCTGATATGGCTACGGAAGCAGCCCGTCGAGCTATGGCAAGTGCAGGCTTGACGGCCGAAGATATTGATTGTATTATTGTAGCGACTTTAACTGGCGATATGAGTATTCCTTCCACGGCTTGTTTGGTGCAGGCTAACTTGGGAGCGACGAATGCAGCGGCTTTTGATTTAGGTGCTGCTTGCTCTGGATTTGTATATGGCTTAATTACAGCGGGGAGCTATGTAAGTAACCAGTTGTTTAAACATGTACTTGTTATCGGCGTTGAAGTAATGTCCCGCGTTATTAATTGGCAAGACAGAGGTACCTGCGTCCTATTCGGTGATGGCGCTGGAGCTGCTGTGGTATCAACCGTTCCTGAAGGATATGGTATGCTAGGCATGGATATGGGCGCCAGTGGCGCTGGTGGTATGTCCTTATGTATTCCGTCCAGTGGTACGGCAATGATTCAAAATGATAAACGGATTGAAGAAGGGCTAACCTATATTCATATGGATGGCGCTGAAGTATATAAATTTGCGGTAAAAACTATGGGGCGTACAGCTCTTAAAGCATTAGAACGAGCTGGTCTAAAGTTAGAAGATTTGGATCGCTTCATTCCACACCAAGCAAATAAACGAATTATTGACTCGGCTGCTCATCGCTTAAAAATGCCAGAAGAAAAAGTATTTATTAATTTACCAAAATATGGTAATACATCGGCGGCGTCCATTGGTATTGCTTTGGATGAAGCGGTGCGGTCTGGCTTTATACAACGAGATCATACAGTCGCCTTTGCTGGCTTTGGGGCTGGCTTGACTTGGGCAGGCTTGGTAATGAAATGGTACTAAGGAGGAACAACCATCATGATTAAGACTGATATTTGTGATTTATTAGGGATTGAGTATCCTATATTCCAAGGTGGTATGGCTTGGCTTGGTACCGCTGAACTTGCTGCGGCTGTATCTGAAGGTGGCGGCCTCGGTATTATTGGGGCTGGTCATATGCCACCAGATGTATTTCGTAATGAAATTCATAAATTAAAAGAACGTACAAGTAAACCATTTGGTTGTAATATTATGTTAATGTCCCCATTTGTAAAAGAAGTTATGCAAGTGGTATTGGAAGAACGAGTACCGGTTATTACAACTGGGGCTGGTAATCCAAGTACATATGTGCCGGCTTTGAAAGAAATTGGTACTAAAGTTATTCCGGTAGTAGCCTCTGTTTTATTAGCGAAACGTTTGCTTCGTGGCGGTATTGATGCTGTGGTAGCTGAAGGTACTGAATCTGGCGGACATGTAGGGGAAATTACTACTATGTGTTTAATCCCTCAGATTGCTGATGCTGTTAATGTACCGGTTATTGCGGCTGGTGGTATTGCTGATGGCCGTGGGGCAGCCGCTGCTTTTGCTTTAGGTGCTAGTGCGGTACAGATGGGTAGTCGCTTTGTATTATCTGAAGAATGTATTGCTCATCCTAACTATAAGGAAGCGGTTCTTAAAGCAAAAGATCGTTCCACAGTAATGACTGGCCTTACAACAGGTCACCCAGTTCGTATTTTAGAAAATTTATTATCCCATCAATACCAAGAATTAGAATTTAGTGGGGCACCAAAAGAAAAATTAGAAGAACTTGGTGCAGGTGCACTTCGTAAAGCAGCTATTGAAGGGGACGTTAAAAATGGCTCTGTTATGATTGGTCAGATTTCTGGTATGTTACAAGATGTAAAACCATGTGCCCAAATCATTAAAGATATTATGAGCGAAACTGAAACCGTAATCGGTGGCTTACAGAAAATCATTAAATAATACAGGAGGCGTTACTAGTGAAAACAGCATTTGTATTTCCTGGCCAGGGTTCTCAAAAAGTAGGTATGCTTCAAGACTTATACAATGAATATGATATTGTAAAACAACGCTTTGCTGAAGCTGATGAAGCATTAGGCTATTCTATTTCTAAATTATGTTTTGAAGGTCCTGATACTGAATTAGTTAAGACAGCTAATACACAACCAGCTATTTTGACAGCTAGTGTAGCATGTTATGAAGTACTTAAAGAAAAAGGCTTTACTCCTGATATTGTAGGTGGTCATAGCCTAGGTGAATATAGTGCTTTAGTGGCAGCCGGTGTGCTTGATTTTAAAGATGCCGTATATGTAGTTCATAAACGTGGTGAATTTATGCAAGACGCTGTGCCATTAGGCGAAGGTGCTATGGCGGCTATTTTGGCATTACCTCGTGAAGAAGTAGTGGCTATTTGTGAAAAAGTAAATAATGAAGTAGGTTCTGTACAGGCGGTTAACTTTAACTGCCCAGGACAAATCGTTATTGCTGGGGCTACCGCAGCTGTAGAAAAAGCAGCGGAAGAAATGAAAGCCGCTGGCGCTAAACGAGCTGTTATGTTGCCAGTGAGTGCGCCTTTCCATAGTCGTTTGATGGAACCAGCAGCAGCTCGTTTAAAAGACGAATTAGATAAAATTACTGTTAAGAACGCAGAAATTCCAGTTGTTGTTAATGTAACTGGTAAAATTTTAACGGATGCTACTGCCATTAAAGAATCTTTAGTAGTGCAAGCAGCCCATCCAGTACTTTGGGAAGATTGTGTGGCCACTATGATTAATGAAGGCGTTGGGGCTTTTGTTGAAGTGGGTCCAGGCAAAGTATTGACAGGCTTTACGAAGAAAATTAATAAGGAAATGCAATTAGCGAATGTAGAAGATGTAGATTCCTTAGCAAAAACGCTTGAATTTTTACAGGGGGTTCGATAAAATGCATTTAACAGATAAAGTTGCGTTAGTAACTGGTGCATCCCGTGGTATTGGCCGTGCCATTGCTATTCTTATGGCTAAACAGGGGGCAGATGTAATTGTTAACTATAGTGGTAGCGAAGGCGCTGCTCAAGAAACGGTAGATGCCATTTTAGCACTTGGCCGCAAAGCAATTAAAGTAAAAGCTAATGTAGGCAATGCTGAAGAAGTGGCCGCTATGGTAGACGAAGCCCATACTGCATTTGGTCGTATCGATATTTTGGTTAATAATGCAGGTATCACTCGTGATGGTTTGCTTATGCGTATGAAAGATAGCGACTGGGATGATGTGATGAACATCAATCTAAAAGGCGTGTATTTAGTTACTAAAGCTGTTTCTAAAATCATGATGAAACAGCGGAGTGGCAAAATTGTTAATATGACATCTGTTGTTGGTGTAACTGGCAATGCTGGTCAAGCTAACTATAGCGCTTCTAAAGCAGGCGTAATTGGCTTTACTAAAACTTGTGCTAAAGAATTAGCTTCCCGTGGTATTACGGTGAATGCTATTGCACCAGGTTTTATTCACACCGATATGACCGATGTTTTACCTGATAAAGTGAAAGAAGCTATGGTTCACAATATTCCAGTAGGACGTATGGCTGAACCAGAAGAAGTAGCCGTTGTAGCTACCTTCTTGGCAAGTGATATGGCAAGCTATATTACTGGACAAGTCATTAATGTTGATGGCGGCATGGTAATGTAGGTACATATATAGCAAACAATAGTGAAAGGAGGTGAAATCACAATGACCACGTTTGATAAAGTAAAAGCGATCGTTGTGGAACAGTTAGGCGTTGACGAAGCTGAAGTTAAGATTGATTCTACATTCATTGACGACTTAGGAGCTGACTCCTTAGACATCGTTGAATTGATCATGGCTTTCGAAGAAGAATTCAATGTTGAAATTCCTGATGATGTAGCTGAAAAAATTAAAACAGTGAAAGATACGGTAGAATACATCGATTCTATCAAAGAAGCGTAAGACTTGTGCACCGTTAGGGGGCTTGGCGCCCCCTAGTCGGTATACGTAACAGGAGGAATTTATAGTGAAGCTCCCTGAACTTCGCATCGGAAATCTGGTGGCAAAGGTGCCCATTATTCAAGGTGGCATGGCAATCAGATTGTCTACAGCACGTCTTGCAGCGGCTGTAGCTAATGAAGGTGGCATTGGTCTCATTGCGGCCTCCGGTATGCCATTTGATGAATTACGTTATGAAATTAAATTAGCTCGAAAATTATCACCTACGGGTATTATTGGTATAAATGCAATGGTAGCAGCCTCTGGTTTTGCTGGCCTCGTGCGAACTGCTATTGAAGAAGGTATTGACCTTGTTGTGGCAGGCGCCGGTTTTTCTCGTGATATGTTTGGTATGGGGAAAGAATCAGGTACGCCCATTGTACCGATTGTGTCCTCTGGAAAACTCGCTCGTATTTCCGAAGGATTAGGTGCGGCAGCTGTCATCGTTGAAGGCAGTGAAGCTGGCGGTCATTTAGGTACGAATCGCTCATCTCGTGAAATTGTACCTGAAGTTGTAAAAGCCGTTAAAAATATTCCTGTAATTGGCGCGGGCGGCGTGTTAGACGGGAAAGATATTGTAGAAATGATTAAATTAGGGGCAAATGGTGTTCAAATGGGCAGTCGATTTGCAGCTAGTGTAGAATGCAATGCATCAGACGAATTGAAGAAAATGTACGTACGTACAACTAAAGCGGAAGATGTAGTGTTGATAGAAAGTCCAGTGGGTCTACCAGGACAGGCAATCCGTAATAAATTTGCCACCACTGTATTGGATGGTACTGTACCACCACCAACGGAATGTGATCGTTGTTTAAAACATTGCTCTCATAGATTTTGTCTAATTAAAGCATTGGAACGAGCACAGCAAGGAGATGTGGAAACTGGTTTAGTATTCTCCGGCAATAATATGCGCAAAGTAGATGAGATTTTGCCAGTTAAAGAAATTTTCAGTCGATTATTGAATGAAGTTTCTACTATTGATTAATGTATTTCAATGCATAGTTTACATGTGAGGTGAAATAATTGGAAAAACGTGTTGTTATTACTGGTTTAGGGGCTATAACGCCTGTAGGCACTGGTAAAGAGGCTTTTTATGAAGCGTTATTAGCAGGTAAATCTGGTATCGGTCCGATTACGCATTTTGATGCTTCTGAATATGCTACCCGCATTGCTGGTGAAGTGAAGGATTTTGATATTACTGAATATGGTGTAGAGAAGAAAGAGTCCCGTCGTATGGACCGTTCCTCTCAATTTGCAATCGCAGCAGCAGTTCTTGCTTTACGCGATTCTAAACTTGATTTGGATGAAGAAGATCGTGACCGTTGCGGTACTGTAGTAGGTACTGGTATCGGAGGGATTGATTCTATCCACGATGTATATGTAACGTTATTTGATAAAGGACCTAATCGTGTAAGTCCATTTGCAGTACCTATGATGATTGCTAACATGGTATCTGGTCGTGTATCTATTGAACTTGGCCTTCGTGGTCCAGCGATTACAGATATTACAGCTTGTGCTTCTGGCACTAATTCCATCGGGGATGCGTTCCGCATTGTAGCTCGTGGTGATGCTGATATTATGTTTGCTGGCGGTACTGAAGCAGCCATTTCTCCAGCAGCTGTAGCTGGTTTTGCAGCGATGAAAGCAATGTCTACACGCAATGATGAACCTGAAAAAGCATCACGCCCATTTGATGCAGACCGTGATGGTTTTGTAATGGGTGAAGGCGCTGGTATTGTAGTTCTTGAAGAATTAGAACATGCAAAAGCTCGTGGTGCACACATTTACGCTGAAGTTATTGGTTATGGTAGCAATGGTGATGCTTATCACATTACGGCACCAGCACCAGGTGGTTTACAAGCTCGTAAATGTATGGAACTTGCAATTAAAGATGCTGGCATTGACCCTAGTGAAATTAACTATATTAATGCTCATGGTACATCGACAGGCCTTAATGATAAAAATGAAACTTTGGCTATTAAAGAATTATTTGGTGAACATGCTAATACCTTAGCTATTAACTCCACTAAATCTATGACTGGCCATTTGTTAGGTGCTGCCGGGGCTATTGAAGCCATCGTAATGGCTATGGCTATTGAAACTGGCAAAATTCACCCAACAATTAACTTAACGAACCCAGATCCAGAACTTGATTTGGATTATGTAAAAGAAGGGGCTCGTGAGTTAAAAGTTAATTGTGCTCTTTCCAATTCCTTTGGTTTTGGTGGTCACAATGCGACGTTACTTGTTCGTCGTTACGAGGACTAATTGAGCGGCCGTAAGACTCATAAGACAATCTCGCACCAAGCTCGCGAAGCAGCGCTTCGAGAGCTTGTGGCGCGTTTGCGTATTCCTTTGACAGATATTAATTTGCTCGACAGAGCGTTTACGCATACGTCTTATGCAAATGAAAATAGAGCAGCTCGCGTTAAGCATAATGAGCGTCTTGAGTTTTTAGGAGATGCTGTATTAGACTTAATCATTGGCGAGTATCTGTTTACTACATATCCTCAAATGACTGAGGGTGAACTGACAAAGATAAAGGCTGCTACTGTATGTGAAACATCTTTAGCTACATGTAGCGCTAAGCTAAATTTTGGTAACTATTTATTATTAGGCCGAGGGGAAGCTACTTCTGGTGGTCGTGAAAGAGCTTCTATTTTAGCAGATACCTTTGAAGCTGTTATTGGTGCATTATATGTCAACACTTCCTATGAAGTGGCAGCGCAGTTCGTATTGAGTCATTTGAAAGGATATCTTGAAAAAGCCAAAGCTGGTAAGCTAGGTAAAGACTATAAAACTATGTTGCAAGAATATGTGCAACAAGATGGGGAAAAGCAAATTGTTTATACCTTATTGAGTGAGTCTGGACCTGACCATGATAAAATTTTCTGTATGGAAGTACGGATTGAAGGCACAGCCTATGGATCAGGAACTGGCAAGAGCAAGAAGGAAGCAGAACAAAATGCAGCACAGGTTACGTTGGACTATTTAATAGGTAAACGAGCTTGTCAGTTATAATTAGGTGTATGTAAATAGAGGAGCGGCTAATCCGCTCCTTTTTCGTATAGAAAGTGAGTATTCCTATGGCAGTACAGGATAAATTAAAGACTGAAATAACTAATACAAAATGCACCATGCAGTGCCATAAAAAATATGGGCTTATTCCTTTTTATATTCCCCATGCAGGTTGTCCTCAGCAGTGTGTGTTTTGTAATCAACATCGCATTGCCAGTGATGGCGTCCGTGCTACTGCTGTAGATGTGAAGACCACAATTGCTGAATATGTAGGCACTCAGCGTAATGAGAAATATTGGGAAGTGGCCTTTTATGGGGGGAGTTTTTCGGCTTTGCCAAGAGAAGTTCAAATCTCTTTACTCACTCCTGCGTATGAAGCATTACAGGCTGGACAAATCGATGGCATACGTTGTTCTACACGGCCTGATGCCTTAAGTGAAGAGGCTATTGATGTATTAGTCGCTTATGGTGTTGACACCGTAGAAGTTGGTGTACAGTCGATGAATGAGGCCATATTAACTAGGGCAAAGCGTGGTCATACGGCTACAGATGTGGTAGTAGCGGTACGACGTTTACAGAAGCGTGGTCTTACCGTAGGTATACAATTACTACCTGGTTTGCCTGGTGAAACGTGGCTTACATTAGTGCATACAGCGGTAGCAGTAGGCCGTTTACAACCGGATTTTGTGCGCATTTATCCTGTGCTTGTCATTGAGGATACGGAGCTGGCTGATGATGTGGCTAGAGGTCTTTATATACCTTTGACAGTAACGCAAGCTGTTAAATATAGTGCTTTTTTAAAAACTTATTTTGAAGATCGACACATTGAAGTGATTCGTACAGGTTTGCAAAGTACACCAGAATTAGATGCGGGTAAAGGTTTGGTGGGAGGACCTTATGAACCGGCTATGGGAGAACTGGTGGTTAATTACCAGTGGCAACAAAAATTAGAATATATATTGCAGTCTCATCGAGAGGCTCAAATATCCACCAATACATGTCATAGAGTATCAGCTACAGTCATATATCCACGCACACTTACTTCAAAATTGCGTGGTGAAAAACAACGGAATATGGAATACTTTGCCGCTGCATATAGTGAATATGATTGGCATTGGTGTCAGTGGGGGTCTAGAGCGGCTAAAGAGTATGACATATTGTCTATTTGTGGTGATGGAATTACAGAGAATGTGTGTTTGATTATCGATAATATTAGGTACACTGTGATATAATAAAAGGTACGTTATTATAAGCAATTTTGGGTTCACGGAAAGGTGGTTCGCATGCAGCTCTTACGATTAGAGTTAAAGGGGTTTAAGTCCTTTGCTGATAAAACAATTGTAAAATTTTCACCAGGCATGACAGCCATTGTCGGGCCTAATGGAAGTGGTAAAAGCAACATTACTGATGCTATGCGTTGGGTCTTAGGTGAATCAAATGTACGCCAATTACGTGGGCAAAAAGCAGAAGATATTATTTTCGCGGGCACAGAAAAACGTCGCCCCATGAGTACGGCAGAAGTGACTCTAGTTTTTGATAATAGTGATAAGCGTTTGCATCCTGATTTAGCTGAAGTGGCTTTGACTCGTCGTATTTATCGCAGTGGTGAAAGCGAATTCTATATTAATAAGAAAGCTTGTCGTTTAAAAGATATACAGGCTTTGTTAGCGGATACAGGATTGGGCCGTGACTCCATGGCGATTATTGGTCAGAATCGTGTGGACGCTATTTTAAATAGTAAACCAGAAGAACGACGTTTAATTTTTGAAGAAGTAGCAGGGATTGCTCGTTTCAAAATGAATAAAGAAGAATCGTTGCGTCGTATGGGACAAACAGACCGTAATATGGAACGGGTTGCTGATTTGATGGCTAATTTGGAAGAACAAATAGGGCCTTTACAAGAAAAAGCAACAAAAACTGAAACTCATGGTAAGTTGAGTCAGCGTAAGCGCCTGTATGATGGTGCGTTGGCATTTCATGATTTTAAGGTAGCGGATCGCTTATTCACTAAGCAAGAAAATGAAAAAATAGCATTAGAGCAAGAAGATATCGAAATACAGACTGAATTAGCTAAGGTAGCTAGTTCAGAGCAACGTTTAAAACTTCATAATGATGAACAACAACTAGCACTGCGTACTGCTGAAGAAGCCGTGGCGCAGGCACAGCGTGAAGAGGAACGGTTGCAGGGCGAAACGAACTTAGTAGAAGAGCAACTTCGCTCAGCTACAAAAGAGGTGCAAGAATTACAATATCGTCTGCATGAAATGGAAGCGACGATTGCTGGTGATGGGCAGAAAGTCTTAGTTCATGAAAAGCTTGTGGCAGATAGTGAAATAGAATTAGCCAAGCAAGTTGAATTAGTGACGCAAACAGAACGGGACTATGAGTTGGCTAGGACTCAGTTGCAAGCGACACAAGCAGCCTTTCAAGCCGTGCAAAAGGAAGCGGCCAGCCGCCATGAAGAACAATTAAATTTAGTAGGTCAAGTTGAAAAACATCGTTCTGAATTACTACGTGTGGAGGATGAGTTACAGTCAGCTCGTCATTTAGTACAGACACTCACTAAAGAAGTAGCTGAAGTGGCGACGGAAGAAGAAACCGCTTTAACAAAAGTATCGCAGTTAGAGTTGAGTAAAGCAGAGCAAGAGGCAATCCGTACGGCGCAACAGACGACCTTAAGCGAGTTACGTCGTAGCCGACAAGCACTGGAAAAAGCTTGTCAGATGGCACATCGTGAAGATCAGCGGTTAGAGGGCCGGTTGCAAGTATTATCGCAATGGACTGAACAGCATGAAGGTTATACAGAAGGGACCCGTAATGCATTACAAGCTAATGAAGGTTGGCGTAGTGAATTACATGGTGCTATTGGTGATTTATTTGCGGTAGAACCAAAATTTGTAACTGCGTTAGATATTGCCTTAGGTGGTAGTATTAATCATGTCGTAGCTAGTACATCGCGAGCAGCTGCAGATTGTATTGCGTATTTGAAACGAACGCAAGGGGGTCGCGTTACATTTTTACCGCTTGAAACGGTGAAGGGGCAACCACTTCAAACGCCGGCATTAGCCGAGTCTGGCGTATTAGGCCGTGCTGTTGATTGTATTACTTTTGAGGAAACGTATAGAGGTATCTTTACTTACTTATTAGGGCGAACCTTAGTCGTAGATACTATGGATCGAGCTATTGCGTTGCAGAAGAAGTATAAGCAACAACTGCGTATTGTTACCTTAGGAGGCGAACAATTTCAACCAGGTGGTTCTTTATCTGGTGGGGTGACTAAACGACGTAAAGCCTCTGTTATGGCACGTAAGGAAGAGTTGAGTACGCTTATGACCCAGCGTCAGGCTTTACAAAGTCAACTTGCCATTAATCAACGTAATTTACAAGAGCAAGAGGGACAAATAGAAGCTTTACTGGCTACTATGGACGAACAAAAAGATAGTTGGGATGAATTACATACGTTACTATTAACGACACGGACATTGTGTCAAGCTGCAAGCGAACGAAAACAGCGTAAAGAGCACTTACTAGCTGATAATATAGTGAAAGTATCTGACTTAGAAGAGTTGCATAAAGCACTCAGTCAGGATTTAGCTCAACAAGAAGCTAGTTTAGAGTCTTTGCAGGGGCAACAGGGTGCTCATAGTGAAGGAACAGTCACTTTAGAACAATTAGAAAGGCATCAGAAAGCGCAAGAACAAGCGAATATGGCTTGGAACGAAGCCCGTTTACAGTATGAACAAAGTCGTCAACAGCAGCTGTTTCGTCAAAATCAAATTGCTGAATGGAAAGCATCTATTGAAGCGAATACCTTAAAAATGGAACCGCTTCAAATGCAGTTAACGCGTCAAATTGAGTTAGCCAATATAACATTACCACAACAATTAGCGAGCCTAAGAGATTCGTGTGTGGTGCAAACGGCTAAAGCGAAAGTTTTGCAAAAAGAACGACAAGATTTGTATGAATTGCATAATACGCAGAAACAGGATTTAGAAAACTTAGCTAGTCAGCGCAGTGCGTTGGACATACGGCAAAAGCGTATTCAACAGCGGTTGTTACAAATGGAAGGGCAGTTAGCTAAGTATGAAATGAATAGTAATCAAGCTATTGCAAAGTTAGGTGAACTCGGTTTTACTAAAGAGGAAGCACAAGATATTCATTTGGATGGAGCTGTTGCTGATTGGCGACTAGAACAAGGACACTTGCAGAGCCAAATAGAAGCGTTGGGCCCTATTAATCCGGAAGCTGTTGTTGAATATGAAGAGGCTCTTAAAAAGCAAAAGTTCTATGAAGAACAACGGTCTGATTTGGAGTTAGCTAAACAACAATTAGAGTCGGTTATTGCCGAAATTGATAAAGCCATGTCTACGCAACTGAGTGAAGTATTGGAAATTGTTGGTGATCGATTCCAGACTGTTTTCAGTCAATTATTTAGTGGTGGCACGGCGCAGATTGTATTAACTGATGCGGAGCACATTTTAACAAGTGGTATAGATTTCTATATACAGCCACCAGGGAAAAAGCGGCAACAGTTGACCCTCTTGTCTGGTGGTGAACGTGCGCTAACCGTTATTGCGTTACTTTTTTCATTCTTAGACTATAGACCGGCGCCATTTTGTGTGCTTGATGAAGTGGATGCGGCATTGGATGAAGCCAATGTAGAACGTTTTGGCAGTTATTTACAGCGTTTAGGGGCGGATACACAGTTTATTGTTGTATCTCATCGTAAACGAACTATGGAAGCGGCTTTAGTATTACAAGGTGTTACCATGGTGGAACGAGGCGTTTCACGACTCTTAACAGTGGCCTTTGATGATATAGAGGAGGATATGTAATGGGATTTTGGAATCGTACGAAGCAGATGTTGGGCATTAGTAATGCCTTAGAAAATACAAAAAAGAAATTTACGGAAGCTATTGAAACTGTAGTTATTGGCTATGCTAAGATTGATGATGATTTTTTAGATGACTTAGAAGTAGCTATGATTACGGCTGATTTAGGCAGTAAAACGACGGAGTTATTGATGAAAGAAATTCGTCGTGGCGTTACAGAAGGTAAAATCAATCATACCAATGAAGTTATGGGGTATATTGAAGAGTATGTAACTAAGATTTTAGAAGATCAAGAAGAAACCTTAGAAATGCATTCTCCAGAAGTTATTTTAGTTGTTGGCGTTAATGGTGTAGGGAAGACAACAACAATTGCTAAATTGGCTCATTATTATAAAGAGGCGGGTAAAAAAGTTGTATTAGCAGCGGCCGATACATTCCGGGCAGCCGCTTCAGAGCAGTTATCAATTTGGGCAGAGCGGGCTGATGTGCCCATTGTTAAACATCAAGAAGGGGCTGACCCAGCAGCTGTAGTGTACGATGCGTTGGCATCCGCTAAAGCTCGAAATGCAGATATTGTTATTATTGATACAGCAGGGCGTTTACATACAAAGACAAACTTGATGGAAGAATTGAAAAAAATCGGTCGTGTGGCTGATCGTCAAGTGCCAGGGGCTCCTCATCAGACATTATTAATTTTAGATGGTACGACAGGGCAAAATGCAGTGAGCCAAGCAAAATTATTTGGCCAAGCTGTGCCAATTACAGGCATTATTGTTACAAAATTAGATGGTACCGCCAAGGGGGGCGTGGTGATTTCAATTAAGGAAGAATTGGGAGTTCCTGTTCGTTGGATTGGTATTGGCGAAAAAATTGATGACTTACAACCGTTCAACGCAAAGGAATTTGCCAATGCATTGTTTGATAAAGGAATGAGTAAGCATGAAAAATGAGATGAGTAGAGAAGAATTAGTGGCGTATGCTAAAGCGGAAAACCGTGCTAATAAGTATGGGGCTCCTACAGCTGCGATTGAAACATTAGGAGATTTATTAGCCTATGTAGGCAACGAGATGTATCGACCAGTAACGCGCCTCATGTTAGCTAATTGGGCTGAATTGAATGAACGAATTGACCATTTCTCAGACGAGGAATGGGCGTTTGCTAGTGATGTAGCTTCAAAAGTAGGCTTAGATAAACGTGTGGTAGCCTTGCTGATTGAAGTCTTGGAAGGGGCGGATACGCCTAAACAAGTAGAGGATAGCCAGCGTACTGAATTAAATGAAGAAGAACGTAAAGTATTGCAACAACATATTGAACGGGTTCGTGAAGAAGAAGCGGCACAGGCGGCAGCTGAAGCGAATCGATTACTAGCTGAAGAAGGTAAATAATATGGCACATCCAAGTATTCATCGTAATTACGAAGGACCTATGAATCCTTTTAAGGTAGAAGCACCCTTTCAGCCTATGGGAGATCAACCAGCTGCCATTGCTTCTTTAGTGCAGGGTATAGACAATGGTGATTGGGCCCAAGTATTATTGGGCGCTACGGGGACTGGTAAAACATATACTATGGCAAAACTTATTGAAGGGGTACAGAAACCAACCTTAGTGATTGCGCATAATAAAACATTGGCTGCTCAGTTAGCTAGTGAGTTTAAAAGTTTCTTTCCTAATAATGCGGTAGAATATTTTGTGTCTTATTATGATTTCTATCAACCTGAGGCGTATATTGCATCCACTGATACATATATTGAAAAGGATGCGTCGATTAATGATGAAATCGATAAGTTGCGACATTCGGCTACCATGAGTTTATTTGAGCGACGTGATGTGATTATTGTAGCATCTGTCAGTTGTATTTATGGTTTAGGAGACCCTGAAGACTATAGTGATTTAGTGGTTTCTTTGCGATTAGGTCAAGAAAAAAGTCGCGATGAAATTTTGAAAAAATTAGTGGATATTCAATATACCCGCAATGATATGAATTTCACACGCGGTACCTTTCGTGTTCATGGTGATACAATTGAAGTATTTCCTGCGGCCTATAGTGAACGGGTGGTACGTATAGAGCTGTTTGGGGATGAAATTGATCGTTTGTCAGAAGTAGATGCCTTAACAGGTGAAGTCATTGTAGACCGCAAACATGTCGCTATTTATCCAGCCTCTCACTATGTAACGACGCGTGAAAAATTACAAGTAGCTATTGAGCGAATTGAAACAGAATTAGATGAACAATTAAAGTTGTTAAAATCTAAAGATCGTTTGTTGGAAGCACAGCGTTTGGAACAGCGCACTCGTTACGATATTGAAATGATGCAGGAGATGGGCTATTGTTCGGGTATTGAAAATTACTCACGCTTGCTATCAAATCGGAAGCCAGGCGAAGCGCCCTATACTTTAATTGATTATTTTCCAGATGATTTTTTGATTCTCGTTGATGAGTCTCATGTAACGATGCCACAGGTTCGGGCTATGTATAATGGTGATAGGGCGCGTAAAGAAAATTTAATAGAATACGGTTTTCGCTTGCCATCGGCTTTAGATAATCGACCTTTGAAATTTGAAGAATTTCAAGAGCGAATTAATCAGATTGTCTATGTATCGGCTACACCAGGCCCTTATGAAATGGAAGTACAAACGAATGTAGCCGAACAAATTATTCGGCCTACAGGATTATTAGATCCTGTTATTGAAGTACGTCCAATAAAAGGGCAGATGGATGATTTATTAGGCGAAATTAAGTTACGAACTGCTAATAATGAACGTGTATTAGTCACGACTTTGACTAAAAAAATGGCGGAAGATTTAACAGAATTTCTTAAAGAAGTAGGCGTTCGGGTACGTTATTTGCATTCTGATATTGCGACGATTGAACGAGCTGATATTATTCGTGATTTACGAGCAGGTGTTTTTGACGTATTAGTAGGGATTAATTTGCTTCGTGAAGGCCTTGACATGCCAGAGGTATCGCTAGTTGCGATTTTAGATGCTGATAAAGAAGGATTTTTACGCAGTGATACATCCTTAATTCAGACCATTGGGCGCGCGGCTCGTAATGAGCATGGGCGCGTTATTATGTATGCCGATCGCATTACTGGTTCTATGGAACGCGCTATTAGCGAAACGGAACGGCGTCGTGAAGTACAACAAGCGTATAATACAGCGCATAATATTACGCCAAAATCAATTCGTAAAGAAGTTAAAGAGTTGATTGAATTGACTAAATTAGAGGAGGATGTGGATAGTCGTTCTACGAGTAATCAATCAGGGGATTCTGGTAAGAAGGGAAAACAGGCTATTCATACAAGTAAGTCTTCTAAAACAGTGACTAAAGAAACTGTTAAAAAAGGGCGCCCTACTGGTAAGCTTACTTTACCAAATGTGGCTGAGGTAACGACAACTTATGGTAACGCCGATGATAAGGCTGTACCAAAGGTAACGGTAGAAGATATATTTAATGAAATTGAAGAAACGACGCGTCTTATGAAAGCCGCCGCTAAGCAATTAGAATTTGAAAAAGCGGCTACATTGCGAGATAAGCTAGGGGTCTTGCGTCAACAATTGTCTGATTTACAAGATGCTCATGAGATAAAGCCAAAGCGTCGCAGATAATAGATACAACGTTCTTTTAACCAGGAGGTTATGGTGAAAGAAGAAATCATAGTAAAAGGAGCAAGGCAACACAATTTAAAAAACATTGATGTGGCCTTGCCAAGAGATAAATTTATTGTAATTACAGGGCTAAGTGGGTCAGGTAAATCTTCGCTTGCCTTTGATACGATATATGCAGAAGGGCAACGACGTTATGTAGAGTCGTTGTCCGCTTATGCACGTCAGTTTTTAGGGCAAATGGATAAGCCAGATGTAGACTATATAGAAGGGCTATCACCAGCTATTTCCATTGATCAAAAGACGACGAGTCGTAATCCGCGCTCTACAGTGGGGACAGTGACTGAAATTTATGATTATTTACGATTATTGTTTGCTCGAGTCGGGCGAGCATATTGTCCTGAATGTGGCAAGCCCATTTCACAACAATCTGTTGAACAAATGACAGATGATGTGATGACCTTACCAGAACGGACTAAAATCTTAGTGATGGCGCCTTTATTGCGGGGAAAAAAAGGGGAACATAAACAATTATTAGAACGTTTGCGCAAAGAGGGGTTTACCCGTGTTCAGATAGATGGTGAAATTCGCACCTTAGATGAAGAC
Organism: Veillonella criceti; assembly: GCF_900460315.1. NCBI lineage: Bacteria > Bacillati > Bacillota > Negativicutes > Veillonellales > Veillonellaceae > Veillonella > Veillonella criceti. The sequence goes on from NZ_UHIO01000001.1 coordinate 132,352, forward strand.
ATTCAATTGGCAAAAACGAAGAAGCATGATTTAGAAATTGTCATTGATCGGTTGGTAGTAAAAGACGGTATCGAGAGTCGTTTAGCCGATTCTATGGAGACGGCGGCCAAGTGGGGTGAAGGACTGGTTGTAGTGCAAGAAGTAGAGGGACCTACGCATATGTATAGTCAACATTTTGCCTGTCCTGATTGTCATATTTCACTGCCTGCTATTGAACCACGTATGTTTTCTTTTAATAGCCCTTTTGGTGCGTGTCCAGCTTGCTCTGGTATTGGTAGCACTATGGAAGTGGATGAAGATCGAGTTATTCCTGATGGTAATATATCCTTTGCTGAGGGGGCGGTAGTGCCTTTAAGTTCCAATCCGAATGCTTGGTTTATGCGTCAATTAGAAGGCTTATTAAAAGAATATGGGTATGATTTAAATGCCACCTTTAATGAACTACCTAAAAAAGTACAAGACCTAGTGATGAATGGCAGTACGGATAAGGTGACTTTTGAATATGAGAATATGCGTGGTGAAGTCAAGACCTTTCATACAGAATATGAAGGTATTTTGCCTATGGTAAAACGACGTCACAGTGAGGCGTTAAATGATACACAGCGAGAGGCGTTTGAAGAATTTATGTCCATTAAGCCTTGTAAAACCTGTGGTGGTGCTCGCTTAAAACCAGAGGCATTAGCTGTTCGTATAGGACCGAAGAATATTCACGAAGTCACTGAAATGACGATTAGTGAAGCGGTGGATTTTTTCCATACGGTACCTTTGACAGAGCGAGAACAATTTATTGGTAATCAGATCTTAAAGGAAATTAATGCGCGTTTAATGTTCCTCAATAATGTGGGGTTAGATTATTTGACGATGAGCCGTAATGCAGGTACCTTATCGGGGGGTGAAGCACAGCGTATTCGCTTGGCCACACAGATTGGTTCTGGTTTAGTGGGCGTTCTTTATATTCTTGATGAACCATCCATTGGATTACATCAACGTGATAATGATCGATTAATTGCCACCCTTAAAGGACTACGCGATTTGGGGAATACCTTATTAGTCGTAGAACATGATGAAGATACTATGTTAGCCGCTGATTATTTGGTTGATATTGGACCTGGGGCTGGTGAACATGGTGGTCAGATTATTGCGCAAGGCACTGCGCAGGAAGTAATGGCCAATGAACACTCTATTACAGGACAATATTTAAGTGGCCGTAAATTTATTGCTTTACCTGAAAAACGGCGTAAATCGAATGGCAATTATTTAGAAATTCGTGGGGCCTCGGAGAATAATTTAAAGACTATTAATGTGAAATTTCCGTTAGGTGTATTTACTGTAGTAACGGGCGTAAGTGGTTCTGGTAAATCTACATTAATTAATGAAATCCTTTATAAAGGATTAGCGAATCACTTGTATCGCACCTATCATAAAGTGGGGGCTCATAAAGAAATACGTGGTACAGAGCACGTTGACAAGATTATTAACATTGATCAAAGTCCAATTGGTCGTACACCACGATCAAATCCAGCGACCTATACAGGTGTATTTGATTCAATTCGCGAGTTGTATAGTCAAACGCCTGAAGCAAAGATGCGCGGTTATAAACAAGGCCGTTTTAGTTTCAATGTCCGTGGAGGCCGTTGTGAAGCCTGTCGTGGTGATGGCATTATTAAAATTGAAATGCACTTTTTACCAGATGTATATGTACCTTGCGAAGTTTGTAAAGGGGCACGTTATAATCGTGAAACCTTAGAAGTCAAATATAAGGGGAAGACAATTGCAGAAGTGCTGGATATGGTTGTGGATGAAGCGGTTGAATTCTTTAAAGCCATTCCTAAAATTCATCGTAAACTAGTAACCTTACAGGAAGTAGGGCTTGGCTATATTCGACTTGGTCAGCCAGCGACTACCTTATCTGGCGGGGAAGCACAGCGCGTAAAATTAGCTACAGAATTAGCACGTCGTAGTACTGGTAAAACTTTATATATTCTTGACGAACCAACTACAGGGCTTCATGCAGAAGATATACGCAAACTATTAGATGTATTACAGAAATTAGTTGATGGCGGTGACACGGTAGTTGTTATTGAACATAATTTAGATGTTATTAAGACGGCCGATCATATCATTGATTTAGGCCCTGAAGGTGGTGTTCGTGGTGGTACAATTATTGGTACCGGTACGCCTGAACAAATTTGTAAATTAGAGGCTAGTTATACAGGTAAATTTTTAGCCCCTGTATTGGCTAAGACAAAGAAATTTATGACTGCCACTAAGTTGGCTGATGGTAACACTAAGGCAGGTAACTAATGGTTACAGAAGAAGTATTGGAGAAAATTAGTCATTTACCAACAACCCCAGGGGTATATTTATGGCGTGATCAATATAAGCGTATTATTTATGTAGGTAAAGCGATTAATTTACGGAATCGTGTTCGGTCGTATGTGCGGCAAGATAGCAATCGGGCTCCTAAAGTGGCCGCTATGATGCGTCGTGCTGTAGATGTAGAAGTCATCCAGACTAAGACTGAAATGGAAGCGCTTATTTTAGAAAATACGCTGATTAAAGAGCATCATCCGAAATATAATATTATGTTGCGTGATGATAAAACGTATCCATATGTAAAAGTGACTATGCAAGAAGCTTATCCAAGAGTACTCATGGTGCGTCGTATGATCCGTGATGGGGCTAAATATTTTGGCCCTTTTACAGATGTGACAGCCGTACATCAAACGTTAAAATTGTTTCGCCGTCATTTTCCTTTGCGCACATGTCAAAATATGAAGGTGCCACGACCTTGTTTACAGTACCATATGGGCTATTGTGAAGCACCTTGCCAAGGTTGGGTTAGTCCCGAACAATATAGACGCTATATTGAACAGATTGTACAAGTATTAGAAGGTAAGCCAATTCCACTTTTAAATCAATTAAAGGCACAAATGGAGGCGGCCGCAGAGGATTTAAATTTTGAAAAAGCGGCTGAATTGCGCGATCAATTACAGGCCTTAGATAAACTTCGTGAAAAACAGCGTATGGTAACTCAACGTGGTGACATTGATGTGGTTGGTATTGCCATGGAAGGGCTTATGGCTTGTGTGCAGGTTTTCTTTATTAGACAAGGTCGTTTGTTAGGTCGGGAAAACTTCTTCATTAAAAATGAAGGGGATGATGAAGTGACGATTATGACAGACTTTGTGAAACAATATTATAGTGGGGCTTCCTTTGTACCTAAAGAAGTGTTGTTACCTTATGACACAACGGAACGTGAATTGTTTGCCACTTGGTTTTCTGAAATGAAGGGACAAGTTGTAGAAGTATCAGTGCCACAACGAGGTTATAAGCACGATTTAATTAAAATGGCCGCTGAAAATGCACAAAACTTTTTAGCTGAGCGTCGTCGTCAGTGGCAATATGATATAGATAAAAGCGGTGGTGCTGTTAAGAAATTAGCAGAAGTTTTAGATTTACCCCGATTACCTGAGCGTATGGAATGTTTTGATATTTCCCATACGCAAGGGAGTGAAACGGTGGCGTCTATGGTCGTTTTTGAAGATGGTAAGCCAGCAAAGAAAGAGTACCGTCGTTTCAAATTAAAAACGGTACAGGGAAAGCCAGATGATTTTAAGTCGATGGCTGAAATCATGGAACGACGCTATGGTAATGAAACTGATTGGCCTATGCCTGATTTGATTATTATCGATGGTGGCAAAGGGCAACTGAATGCGGCTTTACCACTGATTAGGGCTGTTGGTGTTACTGATGTGCCCGTTATTTCATTAGCTAAACGGATTGAAGAGGTATTTGTGGAAGGTCAGTCAGAAAGTATTATTTTGTCACATCATTCACCAGAACTTCAATTGTTACAACAGATTCGTGATGAAGCACATCGTTTTGCAATTACCTATCATCGAAAATTACGAGGCAAACGTAATTTAGAATCAATCTTAGACCATATTGAAGGGATTGGCCCTAAGCGACGCAAAGCATTGTGGCAAGCTTTTGGACAGTTAGAAAGGCTCAAACAGGCAACTGTTGATGAGATCGCTGCTGTGCCGGGGATGAATCAAAAAACGGCGGAAGCAGTGTATCGTTTTTTCCGATTGTCGAAAGATGAAAAGCGTGCTACTATTGAGAGAGGTGCTCTACAGAAGGTAGAGTCTTAAGTTAATAAGTGCCAGCAATGGGACTCGGTAATAGGGGAGGTATTTTATTTTGAATGGTAAGTTATCATTAAGTTCGGCGATTGTAATTGGATCTATGCTGTTTGGTATGTTTTTTGGGGCAGGGAATCTTATTTTTCCAGTCCACATGGGACAAGAAGCTGGGGCTGACGTCTGGCCAGCCACTATTGGTTTTTTGATTACAGCTATTGGTTTACCTTTTTTAGGTGTCGTCGCTATCGGTATCTCTCGCAGTAGTGGTTTATTTGATTTAGCATCCCGTATTCATCCAACCTATGCTAAATTATTTACGGTATTATTATATTTGACAATTGGCCCTGCTTTCGCATTGCCACGTACAGCTACTGTATCCTATCAAATAGGGTTAGCCCCTTATATTGGTGAGGAGTTACAAATGATGGCATTAGCAGGTTTTACATTTATATTCTTTGTATTAGGTTTATTTTTTTCTATGAATCCAGGGAAACTAATGACCTATATTGGTAAAATATTAAATCCTTTATTTTTAGTATTTTTAGCCATCTTATTAGTTGTAGCATTAATTTCACCAATGGGGGCTATTAGTTCAGCGCCTGTTAGTGGTGATTATACAACAATGCCTTTCTTTAAAGGGTTTACTGAGGGGTATAATACAATGGATGCCTTGGCGGCGTTAGCTTTTGGGATTATTGTTATTCGAGCTATGCAAGAAGTAGGTGTTAAAGAACCGAAAGATATTGCTATTGGCATGGTTAAGGCCGGCATTGTTACTGTTATTTTGATGGTTGTTATTTATGCATTCTTGGCCTATGTAGGTGCTTCTAGTTTAGGTGTGCTACCACTATCGGCTAATGGTGGTATTGCCTTAGCTCAGATTGCTCATTATTATTTTGGGTCAATTGGGGCAGTTTTGTTAGCTATTATTGTTACATTAGCTTGTTTAAAAACTGCAGTAGGTTTAATTTGTGCTTGTTCTGAAACATTTGTAGAATTATTTCCTAATTCTATTAGCTACAAGAAATATGCCTATACATTTGCTATCGTGTCATTCTTAATTGGTAATGTAGGTTTAACACAAATTATTTCGTTAGCCATTCCTATTTTAATGCTCTTATATCCATTGACTATTACGATTATTTTATTGACCTTTTTGTCACCTTTATTTAAGGGACGACAAGCAGTGTATTTAAGCACAACTGTTTTTGCATTGCTCGCTGCGATTGGTGATGCTTTAAATACATTACCTGCCTTTTTAGGTCAAAATGATTTGGTGCAAAGTGTGTTACTATTATATAAAGCCTTGCCTTTCTTTGAATTGGGGATGGGCTGGATTGTACCTTCAGGGATAGGTTTTATCTTGGGTTTAATCTATATTGCTATTAAAAAATCTGAAAGAATAGCTTAATAATATAAGTATTTGTTGGCTAATAGACGAATAGAATGGGAAACGCTTGAATTAGGAGGAATAGACGTATGAATATATGTGTAACTGGTGGGGCTGGATTTATTGGGTCTCATTTGGTCGACAAACTGATTGAACAAGGTCATACGGTATTAGTTATTGATAATTTAAGCACTGGTTGTCGTGAATTTGTTAATCCTAAGGCACAATTTGTGGAAATGGATATCCGTGACAGTGAACTGTTAACAGTATTGGCTAAATTCAAACCTGAATATGTATTTCATGAAGCAGCACAAACTATGGTACCTGTTTCTATGCATGATCCTGCATTTGATTGCGATGTTAATCTAATGGGACTTATTAATGTGTTGAATACATGTTATAAAATAAATGTGAAGAAGATTATTATGCCTTCTTCTGCTGCTGTATATGGTGATTTAGATACATTGCCTTTAACTGAAGCCATGGTAGGTCATCCATCATCGTTTTATGGATTGACTAAGTTGACTACGGAAAGTTACTTACGTCTTTACTATGAAGCGTTTGGTTTACCTTATATTTGTTTTCGGTATGCCAATGTATATGGGCCACGTCAAGGTAACGGTGGTGAAGGTGGTGTAATCAGTATTTTCTGTGAGCGTCTTCAAAAACAACAAGATATTACAATTTTTGGTGATGGTGAACAAACACGAGACTTTGTTTATGTAGATGATGTAGTAGCAGCGAATCTAAACGCATTAGAAGTACCTGATTTAGTGGGGGTAATTAATGTAAGTACAGAAGTAAGTACTTCTTTAAATGAATTAGTGGCTCAATTTAAGAATATTGTAGGTCATGACTTTGTAGTCCATTATGAAAGCGAACGTGCTGGTGATATAAAACATTCCTTGTTAAGTACAAAAAAAATGATGGCTGAGTTAAATTACTCGCCTAAAATTAATTTGACAACAGGCCTAGCAAACACGTATCATTATTTCGATAGCAAATTATAGACATTGTGTACATAATTTAAAAAAGTTCACTACAATAAAAGATGAAATAATAAGTACGAGAGTAGTTATTTTAAGGAGATTGACATGGAAACAAAGAAACAAGAAGAGAAGAAGATGCAGTATATTATTTGTCGTGTATGTGGTTACATTGAAACGGCTGATAAGGCAGACCAACCTTGCCCTGCTTGCGGTTTTCCAAAAACTGTTTGGACTGAATATACACCACGTAAATTAAATCCAACGCGTAAACGTTTATTAGACTTACATTTACATCCAATTGCTGTACACTTTCCTATTGCTGGCTCTGCTTTGACGGTAGGCTTGCCAATCTTGGGTTTATTAGTACCATATTCCTTAAGTTATCGCTTGTTTGACTTTGCTATGATGGTATGTTTAGTAATGCCTTTATTAGTTCTTGTAGGTGCTATTTCTGGATATATTGGTGGGAAACTTCGTTACAAAACAACAACAGCTCCTGTATTGAAATTTAAAATTTACTTGAGTATTGTATACTTTATACTGACAGTTATTCAGGCTTATGTAGCTTATGCTTATACGGTACATGCAGGAAATGCTTTAATCATTGCTGTATTAGGTGTATTGGCTTCCGTGTCTGCTGCTATTTTGGGTAAAAAAGGGTCTCATTTATTTGCAGGCTTATTTGGTCCTTATGTACAAGGCTAAGACTAATTTATGGTATAATAGTAGTACACTAAGGTAAGTTTTTTAACGTGTTTTTAAAGCATCTTAAGTTACTTACAGAGAAGCTATGCTAGTTTCTACTATGTCTCAAGTAATTGAGGTTGTATTATTAAGTTTCATAAGATATATTAACAACTTATTGAAGTGTCTTGTTTCTGCGTTAGGTTAATGCGAAGCAAGGCACTTTTTATCCGTTTAAGGAGTAATTATGCAAATCAATCGAGCTGTATTGCAAATATTAGATTTTTCATCATCGTTAGCTGTATATTCTGAAAATGAATTGAATATGGGGGAGGAAGCCTTACAAGATTATGTAAGTGCTCATGTAACTAAAGGTATTAAAGATCCAGGGTTACGTACAGGCTATTTAAATGAAACGAGTCAGTTAGGCCAATTAATCAAACAATATAGTGAAGGCGTAACCGATTTAGTTTCATTAGGTAAAGACTTGGGTGAACGAGTATTTAATTTTATGAAGCAGGCAACAGATCCTGTTATTATTGATATGATTATTTGTGAAGCGGCCGAGAATCACCGCTATCTCTGCCTTTTACTATGTCAGGCACATGATGCTTATACACATCAATTGTTTAATGAAGAAGATGGCACTTTGACTACTGAATTGATACCTAACCGTGCTGTTCTACCAAGTCCTACGCAAAAATTACGCTCTTTTTGTGCTATTAATTTAGATGATTTTTCAGTTCGTTTATTTGAGCCTAAAGGAGAATATGATGGTGAGGTTGTATATATTTTAGGGGATAAGGTGTTACAAATTGGCACAAATCCTTCCTCGCGTGATACTGTATCCAAAGTACGGCGCATTGTAGATAAGGTAGCGAAAGCTCATGAGGGGGATGGCGTGGAGGAATTAGTAAAAGTACGGTCTATGATTTCTAAAAATGCAGAAGTTTCAGATACGCTTAATCCTGAAACGATTGTGGAGGCTGTATTTGCTAATCAACCACAACAAAAGGAGGCGGCTAAAAAGGCGTTAGCTGAACAAGATATGTTACGACCATTACCGGTGAATCGTGAGTTTGCTAGTAAAGTAGGGGAGAAGCATAAAATTAAGACTGATACAGGGATTGAGATTAGTTTTCCTGTAGAGTATATGCAGAATAGTGAATTTATTGAAATTGTTACGAATCCAGATGGGACGTTACGTATTGAATTAAAGAATATTAACAAAATTTTAAATAAATGATTACCATTAAAATGAAGATTAATTAGGTTATCAATTAATTTTTATAATAAAATATAGTAGTTTTTGGGATAATTGTAGTAAAATATAAAAGGAACGATACGTGTGAGTAAGAAAGACCATAAAAAAACAAATGTAATGCGTATGTTGGATACGCAAAAAATCAGTTATGAAGTACTTGCTTATGAATGGGAAGAAGGTCGTGGTGCTGGTGTACATGTAGCCGAAGAGTTACATTTACCAGAAGCACAAGTGTTTAAGACATTAGTCGGTCGTGGTAATGTTACAGGACCGGTCGTCTTTTGTATTCCTGTAGCAGCTGAATTAGATTTAAAACAGGCCGCTCGTGTGAGTGGCAATAAGTCAGTAGAACTTATTGCAGTCAAAGATTTATTAGGACTCACTGGCTATTTACGAGGTGGTTGTTCACCAGTGGGAATGAAGAAATTATTTCCCACTTATTTTGATGCTACAATGGCTAATTTTAATGAAATCTATGTAAGTGCTGGTTTACGAGGGATGCAAATTAAAGTAAATCCTCAGGATTTACAAGCGGTGGTAGCCGCACATTTTGAACCATTAACTATGAAATAATTTAAACATGAAGCGCGTAGAGGGCGTTTTAATTTTTATTTTATAGTAAGGTGGTAAGGTATAGGGATAGATTATAACAGAAGTATTATACGATTATACAGGGATGTATTAAGTCGTATTATAAGGAGTTTATATGGGTAAAAAATATTATGCCGTAAAAGAGGGGAGAGTACGGGGGATCTTTGATTCATGGGCTGCTTGTGAGAGACAAGTTAAAGGATATGGTGGTGCTATTTATAAATCGTTTACTTCACGTCAAGAGGCTGAGGAGTTTATAGCTGATGAAGTAGCTCCGATTAAAGGTATGTCTATGGCTGAATATTTGGAAACGGCTAAGGCTTCACAGCGTCGCTCGACACGTCGCAAAAAGGTTGTTCCCACAACACCGGCACCAGTAGTAACGGCGGAATCAATTTTGGCTAACTTGGGACCGGACTGCATGTTGGCTTATATTGATGGGAGTTACGATAAAGTTCGCAATACTGTAGGCGCTGGTGGTGTTATGTTTTATGAAGGGCAAGAAGAAACGTTTTCTTTTGGCACTGATAAAGAGATGTATACAGCCTATTGGAATGTAGCAGGAGAATTATTAGGGGCGATGCATGTTATAAAGACTGCCATTGCAAAGCAAATGGAAGAAGTGCATATTTATTATGATTATATGGGCATAGAAATGTGGGCTACGGGCCGCTGGAAAGCAAATAATCCCTTAACGAAAGCGTATGCAGAATTTACGTTTAATAGCCGACGTCAAATTAAAACTGTATTCCATAAAGTAGCGGCGCATACAGGTGTTGTATATAATGAAAAGGCTGATGAATTAGCTAAGGCAGGAACGACAAAATTGATTGATATATGAAAATAATGTATAATTCATTACTCATTAACTATTGCGTCTCTGTTGGGAGCACGGTACAATAAGAGAAGTGAATTAAAGGAGGGGTCAGAATGAAAAAAATCATCCTGCCATCAGGTTTTACATTTGATTATACTAATTTATTTACTGCTTGGGGTGTCACTGAAGCAGATGTACATACGTATTTTGACTTAATTGCTAATGCTGTAAAAGCAGCTACCCGTGTTCGTTTAACAGGTGTTGTTGAAGGGCATTTGTCGAAAGATGGAGCACCAGAAGCTGTTTTATTTCCTCAATTACCATATATTGAAGATACTCATTTAAATAATGAAGCCGTATTGCAACGGTTAATTAATCTAGGGCAACATGCGAAAGAATCTGTAGATGCTGTAGTTAGCTTTGGCATTGGTGGATCATATTTAGGTGGTAAAGTTTTATTTGATGTTCATTGCGGTGAATTTTGGAATCAAAAAACGGTAGCAGAACGCGATGGGTATCCGCAGTTGTATTTTAGTGGTAATAATGTGGATCCTTTGCGTACTAATGAATTGATTGCTACCTTAAAACGGAGTGCGAGTCAAAAAGGCGCTGATTTTACTGTGATGCTCATTTTGATTTCTAAATCAGGATCAACCATTGAACCAATGTCTAATTTTATGGTTGTACAAGAAGCCTTATTGGCGGCAGGTATTAACGTAGAAGTTGTAGCTGTTACAGATCCTAGAGATGATGAAAAAGAAACATTGCTTCATAAATTAGCAGTGCAACAAGGGTGGCCTATTTTTGCTGTACCTGACGGTGTAGGTGGTCGTTTCTCCGTATTCACCGAAGTAGGGCTTATTATTGGCGCTGTTATTGGCTTTGATATTCGTGCCTTTTTAGAAGGGGCCCGCGATATGGACAAAGCTTGTCAAAGTGGTGATATGCTGAAAAACCCAGCCTTATTAAATGCTATTTTAAAATATATAGGCTCTGAAAAATATGGACGAATTATAGAGATTATGATGCCGTATGGAGATTCTTTGAAATCATTGGCTGAATGGTATGTTCAATTACTAGCTGAATCATTAGGGAAAAAACAAAGCAAAGGCAAAGGGCGTTATGGTCGTACACCTGTTGTTGCGGTGGGAACAACTGATATGCATGCACAAACGCAAGAGCATCAAGAAGGCCGCCTTAATAAAATTGTAACCTTTGTAAAGGTAAAGGATTGGGAAACGAAAGCTATCGTGCCACATACGTATGATGAATATAAAACACTCAAAGCATTTAGTGGTTTGGACTTAGGGGCTATTTTAAATACAGCATTAGAGGCTAATAGTGAAGCGTTAACGGGTGATGAACGTTTTAATATTACCTTTGAATTGCCAACAGTATCAGCTTACCATCTAGGTGAGTTTATGTTTATGTTGTGTTGGTCTATTTTCTATGAAGGGCAACTAGCTGGTGTAGATGCCTTTGATCAACCGGGTGTAGAAGTGTATAAAAAGCTATTGGGACCAAAATTGGCAGAACAGCAAGGTGAGTAATCGAGTTTCACTAATTTATGCAGTGGGCGTAATCAAGAACTCATCGATATTGTTGTAGGAGGCGTTGTTATGAATATTTTAGTCACTGGCGGAGCCGGCTATATTGGTAGTCATACAGTGAGAGCGTTACAAAAAGCGGGGCATACGCCTGTGGTATTAGATAATTTGTCGCGAGGACATGTAGAATCTTTACCAGCTGGCGTCGAATTTATTAATATGGATATTGCAGATCCTGCATTGGTTAATTTGTTAAAAGAAAAACAAATTGATGGAGTTATGCACTTTGCAGCTCATTCTCAAGTCGGGGAATCTATGGTTAATCCTATGATTTATTATGAGAATAATGTGGTAGGCTCTTTCCGTCTTATTGAATCGGTTCGGCAAGCGGGTGTTAAATATTTTGTATTTTCTTCTACCGCTGCTGTCTATGGTGAACCTGAAGAGGTACCGATTAAAGAAGATGCTCGATTAGCACCTACTAATGTATATGGTCGTACGAAATTAATGATAGAACAAATGCTTCAAGATTACAGTAATATTTATGGTTTACGTTATGTTGCCTTACGTTACTTTAATGCGGCTGGCGCAGATAATAGTGGTGAAATTGGTGAAGATCATACACCAGAAACACATTTAATTCCACTGATTTTAGAAGCCGCTTTAGGCAAACGACCTAATATTACTATTTTTGGTACCGATTATGACACGGCTGATGGCACTTGTGTTCGTGACTATATTCATGTCAATGATTTAGCTTCCGCTCATATATTGAGTATGGAATATTTGCGTGATGGTGGTGAGTCCAATTACTTTAATCTAGGCTCAGGTAATGGCTTTAGTGTTAAGGAAATCGTAGATACGACTAAGGCTGTAACTGGGATTGATTTTTCTGTTGCTATTGGGGAACGGCGCGCTGGCGACCCTGGAACTTTGATTGCTTCTTCTGAAAAGGCGCAAACAATACTCGGTTGGAAACCGGTGCATAGTGATGTAATGCAAGTAATTAAAGATGCTTGGCAATGGCATCAAGGTCATCCCAATGGTTATAAAGCATAAAAAGGATAGTGAATAGTATGAATAGACTGTCTCTACAAGATTTGCGAAATTTATTGATTAAGAAAGGTCGCCTCTTGTATGGGGCGGTCTTTTTATTTTGCCTCGTTTGTTTTTATGGGATTATGACATCCCAATGGCAACGGGTGTCAGAACTTAGTGAGGATACAGAAGAACCTCAGGTGGGAAATACGGCTGACATACGCACTTATGCCTATGGTGCTAATAAAGGAACTCGTGGTGGAGCTGTTACGGCCAAAGGCAATCAGGTATCAAAATCTAGCGATGTTAGTAAAGCTAAAAGCAGTAAAACTAAAGGCACTGAAGTGGCAGAGTATGTTACACCTATTGTAGGATTAACACAAGCTTTACGAGGCTATCCTTTTGATGATCCTTTTTTACATGCTTTACGCAGTGAAGATATGGCTGTTATTTCTTTAGACGAGAAGGGGGATAATACCTTGGACCGTAAGGCCTCAAGCAATGCTCTTGGTCAAGGGCGTAGGCCAACAAATGGAGTAAATTTTAATGTTAATCGCCGTAGTAGCTCGTATAATTTAACGGGTAGTGGAAATAATGGCAATCAGTATGTAAGCGCAAAAGCGACTCCGCCAAATAGGCTACAAGGGTTACATTTAACAGGAATTATAAGCGGGTCAAGTAATTTAGCGATGATACAGTCTAGTGAAGGAGAGAGTTGTTATGGTGTAGGCGAAGGGCCACAAGGTATTATTGTGCAAACGATTACAAAGGGGGCTGTGCTAGTCAATGATGGACAGAATAGTTGTTGGTTATATGTAGAATAATTTGGAAAGGGTATGGGGTGTAAATGAAACAGGGTTGTAGGGTAGTTAATAGATCGAGTCAGTATGTAACGTCAATAGTAATGAAAAAAACAAAGCTGGGATGGAGCTTTTATAAGTTAGTAAAAGCGTGCTTATTAGGCCTATGCTTTTTGCAGTTTTATCTATGCGGTGAATCAGTGTCAGCCCTATCTATGACAGTTAATAATGGAAACTTAGCTAGTCTAGTACAATCCATTGCACGTAGTGAAGGTTTGGCAATTACTGGCACTGAGACTCTCACTGGCAATGTGTCTATTCGTCTTAATGAACCTAATGGCGTAGCGGCTTTACAACGGTTAGCACGGCTGAAACATTTTACTTTATATGAAGAAGAGGGACTATGGATTGTAGATGGTCAGGGAATGGGCGATAAAGAATCTAGGGTAGCTACCGTCATTTCACCAAAACATGTATCAGCGCTTACATTGAGTGATGCCTTGAAAGCTATTGTACCGGAGAAAAATATACGAGTTGTAAAAGGTGCAAATCAAGTTATGCTATATAGTACGCCTGCGGAGCTTAGACAAGTACATGATGTATTACCTACCTTAGACGTACAGCCAAAACAAATACGATTAGAAGTAGCGGTTGTAGCTTTTGAACGTTCGTATTTAAAAGAAACAGGCATTCAATGGTCTTGGCAAAGTATAACTGGCCATGGTGAGGATACGACAAATTCTTATGGTGCCATTCGTTTTGGTAGAGCACCATCAGGGACCCCTTATACATTTTGGTTTAAACCAGAATTAAGTGCTCAGGAAACGACGGATAAAACTGTGTTGATCGCGCGACCTTCGATTATGGCCTTGAATGGTGAAGAAGCTAAAATTTTAATTGGTGATCGTATTCCCGTTTTAGAAGAAGTGAAAGATGGCACTGAAAGTAGAACGACAACTCGTTATGAAGAAGCGGGGATTCGATTAACGTGTACACCGTATGTAACAGAAGATAAAGGAATTGAAGCAACGATTCATGCGGAAGTGAGTAGCCCTGCTTTAGTGTCTGAAATGAAAGCCTACCGCATTACAACGCGTGAGGCTCATACAAAAGTGCATTTACAATCTGGGGATGTCTTGGTAATTGGTGGCTTAATGGATAATCGGGAGGGCAAGCAATTTTCTAAAATTCCAATTTTAGGTGATATTCCTTTATTAGGAAAATTATTTCAACATGCTCGACGTACTAAAGATAGTGTAGAACTATGTATTTTTGTAAAAGCGGAAGCAATAGAGGACCCAATCACGTCGTCTCTGTGATATAATAAAATTATATGTAAATGAACGGAGGCATAAGGATGGAACGAATCCGCGTAATTGGATTAGGTAAATCATTTGGTGTTCGCCAAGTTTTTACTAATGTATCCTTTGAAATAAAACATGGGGAACGAGTGGGTTTAGTAGGCCCTAATGGAGCTGGTAAATCTACGTTGATGAAATGTATGCTAGGCATTGAAGAGGCTGATGAAGGGCAAATTGTAAAAGATAGTGCTACTACGATTGGGTATTTACAACAGGATATTAATTTAGGTGACGAGAGCCTAGCTATTGAAATTCAAAAAGCCTTTGCTGATGTACAGCAGTGGGAAGCACAATTATTAGAGGTATCTAAGCAATTAGAAAATAATCCTCATGATGAAGGCTTGCTTAAACGTTTGGCTCATATTCAAGACCGTTTAGATTGGCTAGGTGGTTATGATTATGAAGCACAAAGTCGACGAATTGCTTATGGACTAGGCTTTTCAGACGAAGACTTAACAAAATCAGTGTCAGAATTTTCTGGTGGTCAAAAAACACGTATTAATTTGGCTAAAGCGCTAGTACGGCGGCCAGATTTTTTATTTTTAGATGAACCAACGAACCATTTAGACATGGACATGTTAGAATGGTTGGAAAATTATTTAAGCGCCTACGGTGGTGGCATTTTAATTATTAGTCATGACCGTTATTTTCTTGATAGGGTAACGACACGAATTGTAGAATTAGAGCATCATAAAGCAACTACGTATCGAGGTAATTATAGTCGTTATGTAGAGCAGCGGGCCGCTCAGCGTAAGGCTCAACAGTCAGCTTATGAGAAACAACAAGAATATATTCGCAAAACAGAAGAATATATTGATAAATATCGAGCTGGTATTAAATCTAAAATGGCGCGTGGCCGTCAATCTCAATTAAATCGATTAGAACGTTTAGAGGCACCAGAAAGTTCAGAACAATTAACGTTTAAGTTTCCAAAAGCTGAATTTAGTGCTGACAAAGTATTGACGGTAGAGGAATTATTTTTATCGTATGGAACTAAAGATATTGTAGACGATGTATCTTTTATGATTCGACGTGGCGAAGCGGTGGCTCTTATCGGTCCTAATGGTGCAGGGAAGTCTACTTTATTAAAAGCAATCACTGGTGAATTGACGCCTGAGGCAGGGTTTATTGATATTGGCAGTCGTGTATCGATAGGTTATTTTTCGCAGGAACATGAAGAATTACATCCGCAGTGGACGGCTGTAGAAGAAGTGATGAGTCAGTTCAATTATAGTGAAGAAAAGGCTCGTAATGTGTTAGGCATGTTTTTGTTTCGTGGTGATGATGTATTTAAACAAGTACGTGATTTATCAGGAGGTGAAAGGGCCCGCTTGAGTTTGCTTAAATTATTCTTGCAAGGTGATAATTTTTTAATTCTTGACGAACCAACAAACCATTTAGATATCCCAACTCGTGAGGTAGTAGAAGAAGCCCTTATGGGATTTACTGGCACTTTATTAGTCGTATCCCATGATCGATATTTCTTAGATAAAGTGGCTAAACGTACTCTTGTATTGCAACCAGAGGGTATTGAGGAGTTCCAAGGAAATTATACTTATTATAAAGAAAAGTTAGAAGAACAAGCACAATTAGCTGAGCAAGAAGCATTAAATAATATTCATTTGCGTGAAACTACGCAAGATGCTATGGAGTTTGCGGCGTCTAAGGCATCAAAAGAAAACAATTCTGACAATGGTGAACCTAAGAAGTTAAATGCATATATGCAAGCTAAGCAATTAGAAGAAACGGAAACGGAAATTGCCCGTTTAGAGGCTACCTTGAAGATGTATGAAGTACAACTGCAAAATCCAGTTCTTCAAGCAGATAGTGAAGCCTTGGCGGATACAGCCGCTCATATGGAAGAGGTAAATACGAAATTAGCTGTCTTATATGAAAAATGGGAGCAATTGGCACAATGAAAGGACGATTTGCACCCAGTCCAACAGGATATATTCATTTAGGCAATGTGTGGATTGCCATGCTAGCTTGGCTTGTTGTAAAGCAACAAGGTGGTACTTTTGTATTGCGCATGGAAGATATTGATACCCAGCGAGCTAAACGATCTTTAGGTGAAGCTTTGTTAGATGATTTAGAGTGGCTAGGTCTTACTTGGGATGAAGGGCCTCGTATGGGAGGACCTGCTGGTACCTACTGGCAAAGTGAGCGCTATGATAGTTATGAAAAGCAATTAAATAAATGGCAAGCGAATGGATTGATTTATCCTTGTTATTGTAATCGTGCTCGTTTACAAAGTATTGCTTCGGCTCCTCATGGGCATGAAGGAATTGCTCACTATGATGGACATTGTCGAAATTTAAGTCCTCTTATGAGGGCTGAATTAAGTCAATATAAAGAGCCTTCTTGGCGTATGAAAGTCTCAAAACGTAGTTATGAATTCATGGATCGTTGGCAAGGCGTACAGCATGAAGAATTATGGCCTGCGGAAGATGATTTTATTGTAAAACGTGCTGATGGTATGTTTGCTTATAATTTAGCTGTTGTCATGGATGATATAGCGATGGGAATAACGGATGTAGTTCGGGGCTATGATTTGTTACCAGCTGTGGCCTCTCAGTTGTGGTTATATGAATGTTTAGGTGAGTCCGCTCCTAATTATGGCCATGCCCCCTTGGTCGTGGATCAAGAAGGTCATCGTTTATCAAAAAGGCAACAAAGTATTACTTTGCGAGACCTACGAGCCATTGGCTATAGTGCCTCCATGATATTAGGTCGTTTAGCCCTAGCGGCTGGGCTTGTTTCAAGAAAACAAACGGGGCGTTTTGAAAGCCTTACTTGGTCTGATTTACTAGTTGGAAATATTGAGAATATATCTCTAAAACAGAAAGAAATCAAATTGACAAATTTCGATATTGTGATATAATATATTTCAGAGAGTTGAGGTGATGTTATGACACCTAAGGACGCACTTACTAAGAAAGTATGGGCTGTGCTGGGCGCAACAAGTCGTAAAGAAAAGTTTGGCTATAAAATTTATGCTTGTCTACGTGATCATGGTTATACCGTGTATCCAGTCAATCCGAATGTAGCTGAAATTGATGGCGCTACGTGTTATCCTTCGTTAAGTGACTTACCAGAAGTGCCAGAAGTGGTAGATTTTGTAGTACCTGAGAAAATAGGTTTAGAGGCCTTAGATGAATGTAAAACATTACACATTCCGACTGTGTGGTTGCAGCCAGGGGCTGATAAACCCACCGTGGTGGCGAAAGCTAAGGAGCTAGGATTAGATGTTATTGAAGACTGTGTTTTAGTCCAAATACGTCCGGAAAATCATTAATGTAAGTTCATAAATTTAAGATAGATATTGGTAATAAAAGAATTTTAGGAGGATATGTTAAATGGCAAATATTGCAGAATTAACAACAACAAATTTTAAAGAAACGATTACTTCCAAAGAAGTAGCGATTGTAGATTTTTGGGCACCATGGTGCGGTTATTGTGTACGCATGATGCCAGTATTTGAAGCTTTAGCTGAAGAAATGGGTGATAAGGTAGCCTTTGCTAAAGTAAATACAGATGAAGTGGTTGAGTTAGCTAAAGAATACCAAATAGAAGTATTACCTACTTTTGCTATTATTAAAAATGGTGAAGTGGTAGATCGTAAAATTGGTTATATTCCACAAAATGAATTAAAAGCAGCGATTGAAGCTCATTTATAATAAACTAAATACACTGAAAAGCCTGATTTTGGAAATACTTTCCAAAATCAGGCTTTTTTATTTTCAGCATTGTAAGGCTAATTTTTGTCCTATAACCCCTAATTTTTCTTGTTGAAATTATTCTTGTAATTCTTTTTGCCGAGCTTTTAAGGCTTTATCTAAAGATAAGGCTTTTTTACAATCTAAATAACTGCGAGCGAAGATGTGAGGAATGGATACGCCGATGGCGATACAAATAACCGTCATAAGACCTGTAATACCACTGCGTAGAGCAAAGAGTAGATTATCAGGGGTTAATGAATTAATCGTTAATAAGCCAAATAAGAAACGGTATAGTAATACACCTGGAATTAATGGGATAACTGATGGAATGGATAAAATTAGTGGTGCTGTACGTAATAATTTGTAAAACCGTAAGGCCAATAAAGCAATAATAGCCGCCGCTACAAAGCTAGCACCTACTAAGGTAAAACCAAAGTTAACAATTAATATATTTCGTGTAATTACACTGATAATACCACCAAATGCAATAATCCATAACAATCGATAGGGTGTATTAAAGATGATAGAGAAACAAACTGCACCGATAGTGGCCGCAATAGCTTGTATAGGAGAAACAACTGCTGGTGTAATACTTAAGTGGGTAAAGGTGGAGACATGGTCGAAATATAGAGCCATTGCAATTCCTACAGACATACTACTTACGATGAGTAAAGTATGCATGGCGCGTGTCATACCTGAAACGATATGATTATTAATCATATCGTCAACAGCATTAATCAGAGGAATGCCAGGGATTAAAAAGAGCGTACAACTAATCATGGCATAAATAATTTCAAAAGATCCTAAGGTAATATTTAGTAAATAGGCTGCTGACGTAGCTGAAAAGGCTGAGGCTACGATACCAAAATAAAAATTAATTTTGAAGTGGTGACAAAGATAACGCACTAAGAAGCCCACTACAGCACAAATAGAAGTTATAATTGCGGAGAAGAGGGAACCACCAAATAAAATAGTAAAAGCACCACAAGCAAGACCAGCCGCTACCGCTAAAATAGGGGTAGAATATTTTGGGGGTGCTTGGGCAATTGTTTTTAAATGATCTTCAAATTCATCTAAGGTGTAATTATGTTCAATGGCTTTCCAAGTTAGTTTTGACAATGTGGATAAAATTGTCATATTAACGCCGTGAATCGGTGTTTTACGAAAAGCTGTATAAGAATGCTTTTCATCATTAATGTTTAGCATTAATGTCATATAGGCTATGTGGATATGTACATACTCTTGAGGAATCCCCATATACGTGGCGGCGCGAATCATATCACGTTGTAAGTGATTGGTATTCGCGCCGTTTTCCATGAGTAATTGACCAAAATCTAATAAAAGATCCATTTTTCGGCGAATGGCAACAAAAGGTTCATTCATAATTTGGTAATTGGAAGGTCCGCAGTTTTCTATTTGATGATGTCGATGATGTGGGTGTCTGTGATGGTTGTGTGTAGGGGTTGCAGTAGAACCATGTACGGAGGTACCCATATGTGTTTTATCGGTTTTTCGAGTCATACAACAATCCTTTCTATAATTTGTAAGAGTTTCTTTTTCTTTAGTATAACATATGGATGGCTGAGTTTTTCATGAGGGTGGTGAAAAATGGTAAAAGGGGGGCTAAGTGGGGCGTGGTTATTGATCACTAGGTTGTCAGAGGAGATTATAACGAACATACGGTTTTTAAAAAGAAACAAAAAAACGTTTAAAATGGATGAAAAAATGAATTTAAAAATTTTTTCTGCATTTTTTATTAAATTTCGCATATTTTATTGTTATTAAGTGGGGGAATGTGGTAGAATTTACCATATAGTGGTAAATAAGATAGGGAACGTGTAAAAGGAGGTGAGACAATGATGTTCATGGGTGAGTATTCACATACGATTGATACAAAGGGACGCTTGATTATCCCTGCAAAATTGCGTGAGCAATTAGGTGATTCATGTATTATGACCAAGAGCCTCGATAATTGTCTCGCTATTTATACGTATGAAGTCTTTGAAGCCAAAGCTACTCAATTAGCGGCCCAATCTAATGGTAAAGCCAGTGTACGTGGGTTAAAACGGTCTATTTTTGCGAATGCTAATGAATTAGAATTTGACAAACAAGGACGTATTTTAGTACCTGCTACTTTACGAAATTATGCATTTTTGAAAAAAGAAGCCGTAGTTATCGGTGCTGGTGATCATGTAGAAATTTGGAGCCGTGAACACTGGGACGCTTATTCAGCCGATATGGATGCGAATATGGAAGCTTTAACGGAAAATATGGAAGGCTTAATTTTCTAGTTTTGTGTTCATGTTTTAGCGTGTATAAGCAGTAATTAATTATTTTGTAGTTAATGTAGTCAGCAGTAAGCTGTATATTAGAATTGTGAAGGGAGGCCCTATGGAATTTCATCATGTGAGCGTGTTGCTTGATGAAACTGTCAATGCGGTTATCACTGACCCTCATGGGGTCTACGTGGATTGTACGCTTGGTGGTGCTGGTCATGCACACGCATTAGGTGAGAAGCTAGCTGAGGATGGTTTACTTATTGGACTCGATCAAGATGAAGTAGCATTAGCTACGGCAACGAAACGATTACAAGATTTATCCTGTCAAGTTATGACAATTCCTACCAACTTTCGCTATTTAAAACGGGCCCTTACGGAACGAGGGATAACGGCTGTTGATGGTTTTATTTTTGATTTAGGTGTGTCTAGTTATCAATTAGATACGGCAGAACGTGGTTTTTCTTATATGCAAGATGGACCGCTTGATATGCGTATGGATCAACAAGGTGAGTTAACGGCAGCTACCGTAGTCAATACGTATAGTGAAGAGGCATTACACCAAATTATTCGTGATTATGGTGAAGAACGGTGGGCTAAGCGAATTGCACAATTTATAGTAGCCGCTCGTAGTGAGAATCCTATTAAAACAACGAGTGAGTTAACGACTATTATTAAACAAGCTATTCCGGCAGGAGCTCGTCGTGAAGGGCCTCATCCGGCTAAGCGGACGTTTCAAGCCATTCGTATAGAAGTAAATCAGGAGTTAGCTATTTTGCAAGAGAGTTTTAAAGATGCTGTTGATTTATTAAAATCCGGTGGACGTATAGGTGTCATTACCTTCCATTCATTGGAAGATCGCATTACGAAACAGACATTTAAAGAGTTAAGTACAGGTTGTATTTGTCCACCAGAATTGCCAGTGTGTGTGTGTCATCATACGGCTAGTGTCAAGGCTAAGAATAAAGCGATAGAGCCTAGTGTAGAAGAAGTCGAAGCCAATCCGAGGTCACGCAGTGCTAAATTGCGCGTGGCTCAAAAGGTATAGATAGATTGTGGGGGTTGATTGTATGTTAGCGAGAAAGACCGTTGGTGTGAGAGTGGTAGAACCAACAGCGAGACCCTATATACCAACGCAAGGGCGTAGAGCGAAGCGAGTTGGTGTATTTAGTAATGTATCGCCAGAAATGAAGCAAATTTTGCTATTGGTTGGTTTGCTTTGTGCTGTTGCTTTTTGTTTAGTGAGTGCTCAATCTGTGAAAGCAGGGGTGGGTTATCAACTAGTAGATATGCAAAGAGAAGTGGTTCAACTTTCGAGAGATAATGATGAATTGAATTTAGAAGTGGCTGAATTAAAATCGCCGACTCGAATTCAACAAATTGCGCAAGATAAATTGGGAATGGTTTTGCCCGATGCTTTTGTGTACAATAGCAAAGGTACTACTGTAGAACGCGATGTGAAGGTAACAGAACACATCATGGATTAACTACGGTATGAGGCAGCTCCGTAGGTGAGCTGCTTTCCTTGTTTGAAGTGGAGGTATTAACGTGAAAACAGTACAAGATATTATACAGGTGATTAAAGGGGTAACTGTTACGGGCCCTGCTGATGTGGCTGTTTCACATATAACAGCAGATTCGCGTGAGGTAAAAGCAGGTAGTTTATTTATTTGTTTGACCGGTGCGCATGTGAATGGCCATGACTATATAGAAAAGGCAATTGCTGGTGGCGCGGTAGCAGTATTAGTATCACAACCTGTGACTGTACCTGCTGGTATTGCTGTTTTAACAGTAGCAGATACGCGTGTAGCTATGCAGCAATGCGTACCATTTTTTTATGATTATCCTGGTTGTAAAATGCGTATGATTGGTGTAACGGGGACAAATGGTAAAACGACAACGACCCATATTATTGGTCATATTTTGCGCGCCCAAGGTCATAAGGTAGGCATTATTGGCACTGTGCATGTTATGATTGGGGATAAAACCTATCCCATTCATAATACGACCCCAGATGTGGTAGATTTACAGCATATTTTGGCTAACATGGTAGCCGAAGGCGTTACTCATTGCATTATGGAAGTATCCTCGCATGCATTAGCCTTAGGACGCGTGGCCGGTGTTGAATATGATACAGCCGTATTTACTAATTTAACCCAAGATCATTTAGATTTTCATAAGACCTTTGAAAATTATTTAGCGGCTAAATGCAAACTGTTTGAACAAGTGAGTGCCCCTAATCAACATAAAAGTAACAAGGGCGCCGTTATTAACATTGATGACCCTTATGGACATCGTGTAGAAGCTAATAATTCAGCCCCTTTAATTACTTATGGGACTAAGGGTGTTGGTACGCTTGAAGGAGAAAATTTAACAATTACTTCTAAAACGTCAGCCTATGATGTAGTTTATAAAGGTAACACATATCCGATTCATATGCGTATTACTGGATTGTTTAATGTGTATAATACATTAGCTGCTATTGGTGCTTGTTTATTTGAAGGCGTTTCAATGGAAGCGATTATTAAAGCATTAAGTGATTTTACAGCGGTGCCAGGACGTTTTGAACTCATTGAAGAAGGTCAACCATTTGCTGTAGTTGTGGATTACGCACATACACCTGATGGATTAGAAAATATTTTAGAAACAGCTCAAAAAATTGTGGAGAATAAAATTTTAGTTGTATTTGGTTGTGGCGGTGACCGTGATGCGACTAAACGTCCTATTATGGGCCGCATCGCTGCTCAGTATGGTGACAAAATATTTGTTACGTCTGATAATCCACGGACAGAGGATCCAAATCAAATTGTAGCGCAAGTCGCTGAAGGTGTGAAAGAAGGCTTACGAACTAATTCAAGTTATGAAGTGATTGTTGATCGTCGTACCGCTATTCATGCAGCAATTCAACAGGCGGCACCTGGTGATGTAGTGATTATTGCAGGCAAGGGCCATGAAGATTATCAGATTTTAAAAGATAAAACAATTCATTTTGATGATAGAGAAGTAGCGCGTGAAGCGTTGAAGGAGAGATAAGTATGGCACAATTTACGCTCCAGGAGGTGTTAACTGTTACAGGTGGTACCTATGCTGGTGAATCTACGAAACAAGTAGTGTTTACAAATGTATCGACCGATACGCGCACTATTGAAGAAGGCTCGTTATTTGTAGCCTTAACGGGGGATACCTTTGATGGTCATGATTTCTTATCACAGGCCATGTCAAAAGGAGCGTTAGGTGCTTTAGTCAGTAAGGGACGGGCTGAAGCAGGGCTGATTTGTATTGAAGTAGAGTCTCCTTTGTTGGCGTATCAACAATTAGCTAACTATCATCGTCGTCGTTTTGATATTCCTGTAGTAGCTGTAACAGGCTCATCGGGTAAGACAACAACCAAAGAGATGATTGGCGCTGTATTGAGTGCTAAGTTTAATGTGTTGAAAACAGAAAAGAATTTTAATAATGAAATCGGTTTGCCTAAAACATTGTTACAATTAACTGAAAATCATGAAGCTTGTGTAGTAGAAATGGGCATGCGTGGTCTTGGACAAATTGATGAATTAGCACGTATTGCTGAACCGACAGTAGGTGTGATTACTAATGTAGGGAATAGCCATATTGAATTATTAGGTTCGCGTGAAAATATTGGCAAAGCTAAAAGCGAATTAATACGCCATATTCCACCAGAAGGAACGGCTATTTTAAATGAAGATGATGATTTAGTGCGTCCAATGGCGAGTTTAACGGAAGGGAAAACCATTTTTTATGGCATTAAAGAAAATGTCACTGTATCGGGTTTTCAATTGCGGTATAAAAAGGATGGTATAAAATTTACTTGTCGTTGTTTTGATGAAGTATTTGATATATTTTTGCCTATGATTGGTGACCATAATGTATACGATGCCTTAGCAGCTATTGCTGTAGGACGTGCTTTAGGAGTACCATCACAGAAAATTGCAAAAGCCTTAGGGAATTTTAAAGGTATTCCTATGCGCCAAGAAATTGTTTCTTTTGGCGATATGGTAGTGCTTAATGATGCATATAATGCTAATCCTGCCTCTATGGCTGAATCCATTAAAGCGTTGGGACAACTTGATGGGAAACGTAAAATTGCTATGCTAGGTGATATGTTGGAATTAGGGGCTTATTCAGAAGCTAATCATCGTGAAATTGGTCGTTTGTTGGTCGATGAAGGGTATGATCAAGTATATACTTTTGGTGAAGCCGCCAAATATATTGCACGTGAAGCAAAAGCATCAGGTATTCGCGTAGCAAAGATTTGTGATAGCCATTTAGACATAGTCAATGCATATTGGGACGAACGTGCAAAAGGTGATGTGATTTTAGTTAAAGGGTCACGAGGCTTACGCATGGAGCGTGTTGTTACTGAATTAACAGACAGAGAGTCTTTGAAATAAGGACGATTGTTTATAAATTAAAAATTTTGATTAATATTTTTCAAAAAGGTCGAAATCTATTTGCATTACAGCCATAGATGTACTACCATAGATAGCGGCCTTTCTTTTTAAGAGTCCTTGAGACTTTGGGGCTAGGTTAGTTACAAAGCTTCCCATGGGAGGCTTATACTTGATTTAAGGAGCGATTGTTCGAATGACCATGCAATTATTATTTGCGTTTATTACATCTTTAGTAATAACGTTAGTATTAGGAAAAATAGGAATCCCTTTATTACGTCGCTTACATGCGCAGCAGAGTATTCGTGAAGATGGGCCACAGGCGCACTTAGCAAAAGCAGGTACACCAACTATGGGCGGTCTTTTTATGTTAGCGGCTATGGTGATTAGTGTATTGATCTTTTCACCATTTCATATGGCCACATGGGTACTGTTATTTTTAACATTAGGGCATGGTTTATTAGGCTTTTTAGATGATTTCATTAAGTCGGTTAAAAAAAGAAATTTAGGATTAACAGCCAAACAGAAGTTTTTGGGACAAATTATTATGTCTGCTATTTTTTGTTATATTGCGACTGAGATTTTAGTAGTTCCCACTACTGTGTGGATACCATTAACAGATATTACAGTTGATTTAGGTTGGTTTTATTATGTATTGGTATTTATAATTATTGTAGGGACTACGAATGCAGTTAATTTGACAGATGGTCTTGATGGATTGGCAGCAGGCACATCAGCAGCTGCGGCTATTGCTTATACTGTTATTGGTATGCTAGCCTTTCAAAATAGCGTGGCTTTCTTTGGTATTGTTTTATGTGGCGCTGTTCTAGGCTTTTTATATTTTAATGCGAATCCGGCTAAAGTATTTATGGGTGATACAGGCTCTTTAGCATTAGGTGGCGCCTTTGCAGGTATGGCTATTTTAACCAAAACTGAATTATTGCTTATTATTATTGGTGGTATTTTTGTTATGGAAGCGATGTCTGTTATTATCCAAGTGGCGTCTTTTAAAACACGTGGTGTTCGTGTATTTAAAATGAGTCCTATTCACCATCATTTTGAATTATCTGGCTGGAGTGAGCAAAAAGTTGTATCGCGCTTTTGGCTGGGCAGTTGTGTCTTTGCAGTTATTGGTTTATTAATGTATACATTACGATAGGTAGGCGTTATTATGGAGTACAAGGGAAAACGAATTTTAGTACTGGGAGCAGGGCGTAGTGGTATTGGCGCTGCCCATGTACTCGGCCTATTAGGGGCTCAAGTAGTGTTAAACGATTATAAAGCGGTAACGTTGACCACCGCTGAAGAGGCATTATTAGCTCAAGGGGATGTAACAATCATTACAGGTCGTCAAGATGTGGATTTATTAGAGGACATAGACCGCATTGTGGTGTCGCCTGGTATAGCCTTAACAATTCCTATTTTAGTGGAAGCTAAACAACGTGGTTTAGATATTGTTGGTGAAGTAGAAGTAGCGTATGATATTTCTAAAGCGCCTATTTTAGGAGTAACGGGAACTAATGGGAAAACAACAACTACCACATTATTAGCTGAGGTCATGGAACAGACAGGTAAGCCCATAAAGGTGGGAGGGAATATTGGTACTTCTTTAAGTGAAGCTGCGTATGATATAACAGCTGATGGTTATTTAGTGGCAGAAGTATCAAGTTATCAATTAGAAACGGTAAAAACCTTTAAACCACTAGGAGCTATGGTTTTAAATATTACACCTGATCATTTGCAACGGCATAAAACTATGGAAGCCTATCAAGCGGCCAAAGAAAATATTTTTGTCAATCAAACGGCCAGTGATCGAATTGTTCTTAATTTAGATGATCCGTTAGTTGCCACAATGAAAGAGCGGGCACCGGGGAAAGTACTTTGCATCAGTCAGAACCATAGTGTGATTGATGGAGCGTATTTTAAAGATAATAAGTGTTGGGTTGTACGACAAGGCGTGGCTGAAGTGGTTATTGGTACTGATGAAATTCAGTTGCCAGGTCGTCATAATATTGAAAATATATTGGCTGTGATTGCGTTAGCCTATGACTTAGGTGTTTCAGCTTTACAATTGCACCATGTGATTGCTCAATTCAAAGGCGTAGCGCATCGGCTAGAGCCAGTAGCCACTATTGATGGTGCAAAATATTTTAATGACTCGAAGGCAACGAATACAGATTCAGCTGTTAAGGCTTTGGAAGCCTTTTCAGAGCCTATTATTCTATTAGCTGGCGGTCATGATAAAATGACTGATTTAACCGAGTTTATGACGCTAGTAAAGAAACAAGTAAAGGATTTAATTCTCATGGGTGAAGCGGCGCAACGTTTTGAAGAAGCGGCTCATCAGGCCGGTGTAGCTAATGTGTATAGGGTGCGTTCTATGGCTGAAGCTGTTGCAAAAGCGCATGAATTAGCTGAATTAGGCGATGTAGTTTTATTATCACCAGCTTGCTCCAGTTTTGACTGGTATCACTGTTTTGAAGAACGAGGCGATGACTTTAAGAATGAAGTACACGCTTTACAAATGTTAGTGGCATCTAAAGCAGAGAAGAAAGGATCGTTGTTATGAAGCGTATCATTATTTCTGGTGGTGGCACAGGTGGCCATATTTACCCCGCCATTACTATTTATAAAGAGATTGCTGCCATGACTGACGCTGAGTTTCTTTATATTGGTACAGAGAAAGGCTTAGAAGCTACCTTAGTGCCTAAAGAGGGGATTCCTTTTAAAACGTTACCTGTTGAAGGGTTGAACCGCAATCTATCTGTTCGTGCCTTGGTTACTTTGGGTAAGACATTAGGTTCATTAGTTAAAGCGAATCGTATCATTTCTGAATTTAAACCTGACATAGTTATTGGGACAGGTGGTTATGTCTGTGGACCTATTTTATTAGCAGCAGCGCTGCGTCATGTTCCGACTTTGATTCAAGAACAAAATACAATTGGCGGTATTACTAACAAAATTTTAAGTCGTTTTGTCGATGTGGTAGCTGTTGGTTTTGAAGAGGCACAAAAAGCTTTTGTCAAAGCCAAACGGATTGTGTATACAGGAAATCCTGTTCGTCCAGAAGTATTAGTTGATACTCGAGAAGAAGGCCGTTCATTTTTTAATTTACAAAATGATGAATTTGCTGTTTTGATTGCTGGCGGTTCTCGTGGTGCTCGTAGTATTAATACGGCGATGATTGAGGTTCATAAACATTTCAAAGATAAAAAAGGGATTAAATTGATTCATGTAACAGGTACTGGTGAGTATGAGCGGGTATTAGACGCTTTAGGTATTAAGGATGGCCAGGCTTATAGTGAAACGTCCGTAATTTTGCCGTATTTGCATGAAATGCCGAAGGCTTTGGCGGCGGCTGATTTAGCTGTTTTCCGCGCTGGTGCTGTTGGCTTAGCTGAATTGACGGTGCGCGGAATCCCTTCTATATTAATACCGTACCCTTATGCGGCAGAAGATCATCAAACTTATAATGCTCGGGCGCTAGTCAGTGCTGGGGCAGCTCGCATGATTGTAGATAAGATGCTACAAGGGAATGATTTAATTGGGGAAATTGAATATTTTATGCAAAATCCAGCGGAACGAGCCCGCATGTCGGTAGCAGCTAAAGCATTAGGTAAGCCACAAGCGGCGCATGACATAGCTCAATTAGCCCTAGACATTGCAAAATAAATTATAAGGAGCGATTACACTATGTTAGATGGTATTCATAAAATACATCTCATTGGCATTGCTGGTTCTGGTATGCGAGCAATAGCTAATATTTTAATTAGTCAAGGTTTTGACGTATCTGGCTCTGATATTCAAGAGTCAGCCGTGACGGAACGATTTAGAAAAATGGGAGCTACTATTCATATTGGCCATAATGCTGACTATGTAAATGGCGTTGATGCTGTTGTCCGTTCGACTGCAATCCATGCAGACAATCCCGAATTGATGGCAGCTAAGGAACAGGGGATTCCAATCCTACATCGCTCTGATATTGTAAAGGCTGTGCTAGACATTACTAAAGGGATTGCTGTTGCCGGTGCTCATGGTAAAACAACGACGACCTCCATGTTAGGCCAAATTTTTGTAGAGGCCGGTCTTGATCCTACGGTTATTATTGGCGGTGAAGTAGATTATCTTGGTGGTAGTAGCCAATGGGGGCGTGGTGAGTATAGCATTGCCGAAGCTGATGAGAGTGATGGTTCATTTTTAAAATTGAATCCTCATGCAATTGTCATCACGAACATAGAAAATGATCATATGGATCATTATGGCACAATGGAAAACTTATTAAATGCTTTTGCTGAATTTGTAGGTAAATTGCCGACACAGGGAACAGCTGTGGTTTGTGGTGATAATGCGAATATCCAAACAATCATGAACAAAGTGGACCGTCAATTTATTACGTATGGCTTGCAACCAGATAATGAATATACAGTGCAAAATATTCATTATGAAAAAGGCATTTTAGTCTATGATGCATTTCATAATGGTGAAAAGATTGTAACAGTACGTTTAAAAGTCCCAGGTACTCATAATGCACTTAATTCCTTAGGGGCGTTGGTAATGGCTGTTGGTTGCGGTATTCCTGTTGAAACCGTGGTGGCAGGCTTAGCTAAATTCACAGGGGCTAAACGACGTTTTGAAACAAAAGGTCATTGTCATGATATTTGGGTAGTAGATGATTATGCACATCATCCAACGGAAATTGCAGCTACCTTAGGAGCGGCTAAAGCCCTCGAATCGCATCGTGTAGTTTGTATATTTCAACCGCATCGTTTTACACGTACCAATTTGTTGCTAAAAGAATTTGGTAGTGCTTTCAAACAGGCTGATGTTCTTTTTATTACTGATATTTATAGTGCTGGTGAAGAGCCGATTGCTGGTATTGATGGGCAGTCTATTCCTAGGATGGTAGAAACTACTACAGGGCAGACCGTTCATTATATTGCCAATGTAGATGATGTGCCAAGTGTGGTAAAAGAAGTATTACAGCCTAATGATTTAGTTATTACTATGGGGGCCGGTAATATTAGTCAATATGGTCCCAAATTATTAGCTGCATTAGAAGAGGAATAATCATGAAGGATAAACAAATTATTGTATTAATGGGTGGTCCATCAAAAGAAGCAGACGTTTCACGGCGTACTGGTAAGGCTATTGCTGAAGCCCTATGCAGTATTGGTTATAAAGCAGTCACATTAGAACTGGTACCAGAGCAAGTGTTGCAAGATATTAAAGCCCATAAAGGGGATATTGTGTTTAATGCATTGCATGGTAAGTTTGGGGAAGATGGGGCCGTACAAGGGTTACTTGAAATGGCAGGGATTCCTTATACGGGTTCTGGTATTATGGCACAAGCAGTGGGAATGAATAAAAAAATTAGTAAAGATGTATTTGTAGGCGCTCATATTCCGACTGCACGGGCAGTATCTTATAATAGTCAGGAAGATAGTGAAGCTACAATTGTAGAACATATTAAAGCTAATTTTACCTATCCAGTAGTATTGAAACCAGCGACCCAAGGTTCTAGTATTGGCGTTGTAATTGTACATGAAGAGGCCGAATTAGCTAAAGCTGTACAAGAAGCCTTGGTGTATGATCATATTTTAGTGGTTGAGCAATTTTTAGATGGTGGTGAATTTACAGTATCCGTATTAGATGGTAAAGCTTTACCAGTTATTGAAATTCGTCCTCATTCTGGTGAATATGATTATACGTCTAAGTATACGACGGGGGCGACTGATTATTTAGTACCGGCCCCTATTGATGTAGCATTGACAGCTAAGATGCAAACTATCGGTGAAACTGTATATAAGGAACTTCAGTGTAGCGGTGTTATCCGTGTTGATATTATGACGAATCAAGCTGGGGAGCCATTTGTGTTGGAATATAATACCGTGCCAGGTATGACAGCTACGTCTTTAGTGCCTAAGGCAGCTAATGCAGTAGGAATGGATTTTCCTACCTTGTGTGAAAAGATTTTATTATCCGCTGGTTTAGGTAAGTTTTAATTAATTGCGGAGATAGTATGATGAACGGAGATACTCGTCAATATTCATCTAGTTTTAACCAATCATCTCGTCGAGAAGGGCGCGATTCATATTGGGCGACAGATACAGAAAGACCAGACGTAGTAAAACCCAATCCGCAGACACGCTTTGTACCGCCTCAGTCGGCTGAGTCATCACGACAATTATATGATTTTGATCAACCGCATGAGACTCAATTTGCTGAGTATGGGAACTCTGCTGGTGGAGATAATTCACAACGACCGCCAGAGCCACCGCGACATCCTCATGCATGGCGTCGTCGCGTTGTATGGTGTGGTGGTATTTTACTACTTCTTTGGGCTTTATTATTTATGTTGCCAATTCCTTTTGGAACGATTCAAGTAACTGGCAGTGATAAGGTAACTGTTTCTGATGTAATGGCAGCCGGCAATATTCGTTATCCTATTAATTTGTTACAAATTAATACCAGTCAGTTGGAAGAACGATTACAACATGATTTGCGCGTAGAGACAGCTAAAACGACCTATGTTTTACCGTTGACTTTGCAAGTTACTATTACTGAACGGCAACCAGCCGCTGTAGTAGCTACACAGTTTGGTTTTGCTACGCTAGATGCATCAGGGCGTGTTATTAATATGGGCTCTGCCATTGAAGATACAGCGGCACCGATTATTTCAGGTATTAAATTGGGCAATGTATTGCTAGGTGATTTAATTGAAGTGCCGGTTATAAAAGGAGCCCTTACTTATTTGAGTTCTTTAAGTGCAGAAGGTAGAAGTAGTATAGCGGAGATTAATGTAGGGGATACACAACAATTAATCGCTTATACAGTAGATGGTTTGCCACTACATTTAGGCGATATAACTGAATTAGATAAAAAGGGGCCTTTGTCAGAAAATATGCTGCGCGATGTAAAGGCTCGTGGAGTGGCAGCACAATATTTAGATGTCAATGTAAAGGCGCCATTTATTAAGACGCCTTAATATGAAAAATGGAAGAGGAAGCATGTTAAAGCAAGGTCGTTGGGCGATAGCCGCTGTAAGCATGTTATTAGGCGTCATGTTAGTTGGTCAATATAAAATGACGCAAAGTATTGCAGAAAGCAATATTCATTTACAGCGCACTGGAGATTTAGCACGTGAACTGACGGCAGCCGAAAAAGAACGGGATGAGCTCCGTCAGCAATTAGAAGCAATACAAAAAAATGATGCTACGGCAAGTACCGTTAGTGACATCAATTTATTAAAGCAACGGGCAGGTCTGACTGATGTTACTGGACCTGGCGTAGTGATTACTATTAATGATAGTAAAATTCCCGTAAAAGACAATGAAAATCCTAACCTCTATTTAATCCATGATGAAGATTTATTACGGGTTCTTAACGAATTGCGGGCTGGTGGTGCTGAAGCAATTTCAGTGAATGATCAACGTTTAGTAGGAACATCTGAAATTCGTTGTGCAGGACCAACGGTTATGGTCAATGGTAAAGTGTTTGCACCACCTTTTGTAATCAAAGCAATTGGTGATCCTAAAACGTTGTCAGCTGCATTAACTATGCGTGGTGGTGTTGTAGAATCTTTGAAATATTGGGGGATTGAATTAAAAATTCAAAAAGAAGATAATATTGTGGTACCTGCATTTACTGGTACTTTTAAGGAAGAACATGTAAAGGCCATTAAGCAAGGAGGCGATAATTAATCATGATGTATTTATTTATCGTCGGCGGTTTAATTTTGGGAATTCTCATTGGTGTACTTTCGCCATTAGAAATTCCGCCTATATATGCGAAATATACGTCAGTAGCTTTGTTGGCTGCGTTAGATAGTGTCTTTGGTGGTACACGAGCTGCGTTAGAACGTATTTTTAATTTATCTATATTTTTAACAGGTTTCTTTTCAAATTCTTTATTAGCGGCTTTGTTAGTATTTTTAGGCAATTTTGTTGGTATCGACCTCTATTATGTAGCCTTAATCAGTTTTGGTTTACGTCTATTCCAAAACACCGCTGCTATACGCCGATTACTTTTGTCAAGACGTACAAAATAAGGTATACTTTTATTTAAAGAGTGGAAAAAATAAAAAAAATAGTGTAAAATGAAATGAAACTAGTTATAATAATATTGAATATAATCACTTAGTTTGAAATAAAGGGCATATAAATCTTACGGGCAACAGGAGGAGGAACGTAAATGTCGGAATTCGCAAGTATTAAAGTTATTGGTGTTGGCGGCGGCGGAAGCAATGCCGTAAATCGCATGATTGACAGTGGCCTTCAAGGTGTAGAATTCTTGGTAGCCAATACAGAAACACAAGCATTAGATAATTCAAAAGCAACAACAAAAATCCAATTAGGTGAAAAATTGACTAAAGGTCTTGGTGCAGGGGCTAATCCACAGGTTGGGGAAGAAGCTGCTCAAGAAAGTCGTGAAGAAATTGCAAAAGCCCTTCAAGGTTCCGACATGGTATTTGTTACTGCTGGTATGGGTGGTGGCACTGGTACTGGTGCAGCTCCAATCGTGGCAGAATGCGCTCGTGAAATGGGTGCCTTAACAGTAGGTGTTGTAACAAAACCATTCACATTTGAAGGTAAACGTCGTAAAAATCAAGCAGATAAAGGCATTGAAATGTTGACTAGCAAAGTAGATACCATTATCGTGATTCCAAACGATAAATTATTGCAAGTGGTGGACAAAAAAACGCCATTGAACGAAGCGTTCCGTACAGCTGATGATGTACTTCGTCAAGGTATTAAAGGTATTTCTGATTTGATTACCGTTCCAGGTCTTATCAACCTTGACTTTGCTGACGTAAAAACAATTATGACGAATCAAGGAGAAGCCTTGATGGGCATCGGTATTGGCGAAGGTGAAAACCGTGCTGTAGATGCTGCTAAAATGGCAATTAATAGCCCATTATTGGAAACATCCATTGAAGGGGCTAAAGGCATTCTCTTGAATATTACTGGTAGCAATGATTTAAGCTTATTCGAAATTAATGAAGCAGCTGAAATCATTTCCGA
Source organism: Veillonella criceti (assembly GCF_900460315.1). Classification (NCBI taxonomy): domain Bacteria; kingdom Bacillati; phylum Bacillota; class Negativicutes; order Veillonellales; family Veillonellaceae; genus Veillonella; species Veillonella criceti. The sequence goes on from NZ_UHIO01000001.1 coordinate 166,405, forward strand.
AGCAGCGGATCCAGAAGCAAATATTATTTTTGGTTCCGTTATAGATGAAAACCTTGGAGATAGAGTACAAATTACTGTTGTAGCTACTGGCTTCGGGGCACAGCCTAAAACAGGGGTAACAAAATCTCCATTTGGAACAGTAGGTCCTGAAATTCCTACGTTTATGAAACGCTAATTTAAATAATTAGTTTGTATTGAAATAGAGGAGGTACCTTTATGAACAAAAAATTACTCGTAGCGACTTTAGCTACTACCATGTTGACTGGCGCTGCATTTGCAGCATCTGTACCTGTGACTGACATTAACGAAGGTCAAAGCAAAATTGGTGTTGAATATAGCTTCAATCAAAGCGTAACTGATGAAAGTGGTCACGCAGATGGTTTTGGTGCTAATTTACAAACCGCATTAAGTGACAAATTGGCGTTACAATATGGATATAGCAAAGTAAACCTTGATGATCAAAGTGATTTAAAAGATCATCAATTAGCAGCGGTTTATGAAATTCATCCAAATGTAAACGTCTACGGTGCTGGTACTTACATCAAAGCTGACGGTGATCATGAAACTGGCATGCAGGCAGGTGTAATTGGTCATGTGCCATTAACTGATAAAATTAATGGTTATGCTAAAGTAGGTTTTGGTAATGATATTAAAAATACATACCAAATCGGTGCTGCCTATACATTGAATGAAGATTTAGATCTTAATGTATATTATCAATATGATAAATACAGTGTAGATGGAGATCGTGGTACTGTAAAAGGTTTACATGCTGGCGTAGGTTACAATTTCTAATTGTATAATAGGTCGATAGTTATTAGTAATTTGTAATGACTAACGAATAAAAACTAATCCATGATAGTGGTATTTCCTACTATCATGGATTTTTTATATTGAAAGAATATAAGTGTATAGGGTATAAAATAGACTCCATAGTGTATACAATATTCTTTTCAAAAATAGAGCACTTTTGGCCGTTTTTCTTGTATTTACTCTTGTAAGGTACACTTATTTTAGTTATTATTAAGTAAGGAATTATTAACTAAGATGGGATGGTGTTATGAATGACTATGAGTATGGCTGCCACACATGCACGTGGTAAAAAAGCAAAAGATAATATTTTTGTCATGAATGCGAGAGCACAAGAGGATGCAAGAAAAAATGGTAAAGAAAATGTGTTAAATGGTACCTTGGGCTCTATTATGGATGAAGAAGGGAATATTGTGTTCTTAAAAGCAGTAGAACATGAATATTTACATTTGCCACGGAATGAATATACCGCATATGCACCGATTGCAGGGTTGCCTGAGTTTTTAGAAGCTGCACAAAAAGAGTGTTTCGGTGAATCTCGACCAGATGCTTTTATTTCTGCAGTAGCAACAGCTGGTGGTACAGGGGGTATCCATCATTTGGTTCATAATTATACGAACCCAGAAGATACGGTATTGACTGCCGATTGGTACTGGGGGGCGTATGAACAAATTTGTGGCGATAATCACCGTCATTTAGAAACCTATCCATTATTTGATGAAAAATTGCATTTTAATTTTGATGCGTTTAAAGCAAAAGCTTTAGAAGTTGCTGAAAAACAAGAAAATGTAGTATTGATTTTTAATACGCCAGGTAATAATCCAACAGGTTTTAGCTTGACTGATGAAGATTGGGATAAAGTAATTGCTTTTGCTAAAGAATTAGTTAACAATGGTAAAAATAAAGTGGTTATTGCTTGTGACGTAGCCTATATTGACTACTCTGGAGAAAAACAGACTGTACGTCGCTTCTTTAAAAAGTTTGGTCAATTACCTAAAGAAATTTTAGTCGTTGCTTGCTATAGTTTGTCTAAAGGATTTACTATGTATGGGCAACGTGTAGGGGCTATGATTGGTATTACTTCTGATGAATCAGTTAATAATGAATTTACAGAAATTAATGCATTAACTTCTCGTGCTACATGGTCTAATATTTGTCGACCTGCTATGCGCACGATGGCGAATATTGTAAATGATCCGGCTAAATTAGCGGCGCATGAAAAAGAGCGGTCTGAATATTGTGAATTAGTACAAGAACGGGCTCATATCTTCACTGAGGAAGCGAAAGAAGTAGGTGTCCCTTGTTTGCCATATTGTGGTGGGTTCTTCTTGACAATCCCAACGGAACATAGTAAGGAAATTGTAGAAGAATTGACGAAAGAGCATGTATATGTTATTGCTTTAAAACATGGTATTCGCATTGCAGCTTGTAGTATTCCTAAACGTCAAATGCATGGGTTAGCTAAGATTGTGTATGAAGTGATGCATCGTTTAGGTCATTTATAATATAATTAAAGAGAGTCAGCTAGAGAGGCTCTTTGCTAAGACGATTGGTGTTAGCCTTACTATCTAATGATTCATGGGGGATAGAAAAATCCGGTAAACTGACGGTGAGCTACAGGACCCAAAGTTGTACGAACTTCTGGGAATAGCGTAAGTTAGTTTACCGGATTTGTTTTCTTATGGTGTTTGTTAGTATGTTCCATAACATACGATATTAGTGCGTTTAATTGTATATCAGTGTGCTTGTTTTTTAGCTTTTGCTAATTCTTTGGCCGGGGTAATAGTACCTGTTTCTTCATCTACGAATTGAACACGGTCTAATTGTGATTGTACTTGACCACGAATAAAATCGAGGTAAATTCGATATAATTCTTTCTTTTCTACTAATTCAGCCTCTGTTAAAGTTTGTCCTGACTTCTTTTTATGCGCTAATTCATTAATACGTGCTAACACATCATTAATTTTCATAAGTTCCTCCCAAGTAGTATATATAGTTATTATATCATATTGGTCAAAAAGGCTCTATGGTGTAAGTTTGATGTTTTTCTAAAGTTAGTGATATAATTGTAAGCAGTGTGATATATGTTAGAGTAGGTATTCAATAATTGCATTAGGAGTACTTGGTAATGCGTGTAACTAAGGCCATTAAGGCGGAACAAATTGAGATTTTAGAAACTGTATATAAAGATGCTAAACCAGCGCTACATTATAATAGTCCTTTTGAATTATTAGTGGCGGTCGTTTTATCGGCCCAATGTACCGATGAACGGGTCAATATTATTACGGGTCGTTTATTTCCCACGTATAGTGACCCTGCTGATATGCTGGCATTAGGCACAGCTAAACTAGAAGTATTAATTCGAGATTGCGGTTTATATCGAGCTAAGGCGGCTAATTTAATTAAAACTTGTGATATTTTAGTGCATACATATGGTGGCGAGGTACCGGCTGATTTTGATAAATTAGTACAACTGCCAGGGGTAGGACGTAAAACGGCTAATGTATTGGTGTCAGTTTTATTTGATATTCCTGCGATTGCCGTAGATACTCATGTATTTCGTGTATCGAATCGATTAGGCTTAGCTCGTGGAAAAACACCAGAAGCGGTAGAGGAAAAATTAAAAAAGGCAATTCCTATGGAAAAATGGAGTGCTGCTCATCATTGGTTAATTTGGCATGGTCGCAAAGTATGTAAGGCTCGTAAACCTTTATGTGGTGAATGTCCATTGGCTCATGTATGTCCATCAGCTGGTAAGGAGGCATAAAATTGAAAGAATCAATGCAAACTATTATTAAGAAATTTAACGCGTTAGGGATTACTAGTAGCGCTATGGTCACAGAATTATTACGATTCCGTGTATTAGATCAAATGTTGCAAGGGAGCCCAGAAGTACGTCAGTGGGGTATTACTGGTGAAAAACTATATGAGTTGGCTCAACAAAGTACAGTAGAGACATTTGGCCCTATACCTTATGATCAAACGGGTTTTGAACAAGTATATGGCCCATCCTTTGCTGTAGAAGTAATGGATTTTATTACAGAAACTGGTTATATAGAAGGTCTAGCTAGTGGTGAACAATGGCGTTTACCCTTTAAAGAAATCATTGAAGAACATAAGACATCGGAAGGCATTATTTTATTTGCTTTTATTGAAGAATATGCTGGCCTTGCTGAGGAGATTTTGCAAACGCTACCAACAGAACGTTTATTACTCTATACACCATCAGAAACTTGTTACAATCTATTTAAACAGTTATATCCATTAGCTCCTGTTATCAATGAGTGGCCAGAAGATGTTATTTTTGATCACATTGTAGCCGCCTCTACTGGTTTATTCCGTGCTCCCGTGCAAATTATGGAAGAATTAGCCACACGAGTAGGTAATATTACAGAGTTAGGTACAGCTCATTATTTCATTCCTATTAGTGCGATTCAAGACCAAGTGGGCATGAATCGAATGGCCGTGCAATATATGCTATTGCAAAAACGTTTGCAGGCTGTTCGTGAATGGGCTCCATTAGGTACTTATGAATTTGTATATACTAATTATGATGTTAAAAAGGTGGCCCTTGAAATCCGTGAAGTTATGGAGGATGGTTGGCGCAGCACGCCATTTATAGCGTTACCTCATGAAGTATTGGCGTCAATGGATACATTTTCATTAGTGCAGTATGGTTTATCTTTATGTGGTGTAGAGCCAGCTATGAAGGCTCAGTTACCTACATTAGGGGAAGATGCGTTTACTTCTGCAGATCCTAAAATTCCTTTATATGTACAGAAAATTTTTAGTGCTTATGAGGCTACTCGTTTAGTGCTAGAACGAGATGGTTTAACAGTGCAACTAAAATTAGTTCCTCAAGCAGGGCGCCCTAGTGGGGACGCTTTGGATGAAAAGGCGTATGCGGAATTAGTAGAACAAACAGAGCTTGATAGTCAGTCAAATGTGTACTGGTTATTTACCAATCCACAAGCAGCGTATATATGGTATACTTATTTCCGGAGTGAAAGAGGTCAGGAAATTCTTACTAAATTAGCGCAAATGGTATTGACGCCAGCTGCTTTATTACAATTAATGGGGAGTGTGCGTCGCGCTGTTATTAAAGAAGAGGCTTTAAGTGAGTTGGCTAGCCAATTTGAAGTAGCTCGTGAAGCTCGCAAAATGGCACTGGAAAAAGCCGATGCTGATTGGCAAGCTGCTATTGAAACGATGGCGGCAGAGATTGTACCAGCTAAAGAAGTAACGAATTGACAGGATTGAAGAATTGGGATAAAGTAAAGAAATAGATAAGGAGGAGGAAACTATGGCTGTAGTAAACTTTGAAATTTATAAAGTACTTGGTACTTTATCTGAAAATAAAGATGGTTGGAAAAAGCAATTAACTTGTACAAGTTGGGGCCGTTATAATCCTAAGTTTGATCTTCGTTCTTGGGATAGTGAATATAATGGCATGACGAAAGGGATTACCTTATCGTTGGAAGAAATTGTAGCCCTTCGTGATTTACTCAATGAAGTGGATTTGGAAACTGCTTATGAAGAATCCGTAGCGGAACGTCAGGTAGCTAAAGCCGCAGAAAAGGCTGCTGAAAAAGAGAGCGCTGACGAATAAGAAAAATTTTATCATTTTCAATCGAATAAGTTGCATTAAGTGATTGACCATGATATAATCAATAAGCATAGTTTTGGACAGTGGAAAGAGGTGTATAGAATGAAAGAAGGAATTCATCCTAATTATGGTGAAGCTACCGTAACTTGCGGTTGTGGCAATACGTTTAAAACTGGTTCTGTTAAAAACGACCTTCGTGTAGACGTATGTTCCAAATGTCATCCGTTCTTCACAGGACAGCAACGTACTGCTCAGGCTCGCGGTCGTATCGAACAATTCAACAAGCGTTACGGTAAATAATTACTGTAGTCTAGCTATACAAATAATACGGCAGAGCTTCGGCTCTGCCTATATTTGTTTGAGAGAGGAGACGCTTTGGAAACGAAACGAGTTAAGAAATTTGTTGGTGGTCAGGCGGTCATAGAAGGTGTTATGATGCGCGGCCCTAAGTATACAGCTACTGCGGTGCGTGAACCAAGTGGCCAAATTGTAGTAGATAGGACTACAACTAGCTCAATAAGTGAACGGTATCCTATATTAAAAAAGCCTTTATTACGAGGTTGTGTGGCTCTTTATGAGTCCTTATTAATCGGCATGAAGGCCCTTTCTTTTTCCGCTAAAGCAGCTGGTGAAGAAGAAGAGACCATGTCGAATAAAGAAATTGCTATGACAATGGTATTTTCTACTGTATTAGCAATTGGTTTGTTTTTAGCATTACCAACCTACGCTGCTAAATGGATTCCTGGTGTAGGGGATAATCATTTTGTATTAAATTTAATAGAAGGGGCAATTCGCCTAATTCTATTTTTACTGTATATATGGGTCATTGGTCAGACTAAAGATATTCGACGTGTATTTCAATATCATGGGGCTGAACATAAGACAATTCATACGTATGAAAATGATATGCCGTTAACTGTTGAAAATGTGCGTAAACATTCTCGCTTACATGCGCGGTGTGGCACTAATTTTTTACTTATTGTAATGGTGACGAGTATATTTGTATTTGCTTTTTTAGGCTGGCCTAGCTTATGGGAACGCATTATTTCAAGGGTTGTATTAATGCCGGTAGTGGCTGGCATTGCTTATGAGATGATTCGCTTAGCAGGACGCAGTGATAATGCGTTGGTGAAACTCTTAATTACACCTGGTTTATGGTTGCAGTATATGACAACGCGCGAACCAGAAGATGATCAAATTGAGGTGGCTATTCGGGCGTTGGAAGAAGTGCGGCCGAGTGAAGAAGATGCCTATGAGGCTTAGTGCTGCTAGTATTTTATTTTATAGTCAATTGATATGGGCTTGATTATAGCTTAAGAATATTAGTAGTCTGGGAATAAATACGTAATAGATATTAACCTGAAAGGGGTACCTATTCATGGTATTAGTAGATAAATTACAAGTTATTGAAGATAAATATATGGACTTGGAGCAACGCATTAGTGATCCTGAAGTGATTGCTCGTCAACAAGAATGGCAAAAATTAACACGCCAACATGCAAGTCTTACTGAAACGGTAGAAGCGTTTCGTGAATATAAACAAGTATTAACTGGAATTGATGAAGCTCTTGAAGTATTAGAAGATAAAACTATGGATGAAGAGTTTCGTGAAATGGCACAAGAAGAATTAAAAGAATTAAAAGAACGAAAAGACGAATTAGAAGAGCGTCTTCATATTTTATTGTTGCCAAAAGATCCTAATGATGAGAAAAATGTTATTGTAGAAATTCGTGGCGGTGCTGGTGGTGATGAGGCTGCATTATTTGCTGGTGATTTGTTCCGCATGTATACAAAGTATGCAGAAGCTCAAGGCTGGCGCTGTGAAATTATCGATGCCAACGCTCCAGAATTAGGCGGTTTTAAAGAAGTCGTATTCTCTGTTGATGGGAATAGTGCGTATTCTAAATTAAAATTTGAAAGTGGCGTACATCGTGTACAACGTGTACCTGAAACCGAATCATCTGGGCGTATTCATACGTCAACGGTTACAGTGGCTGTATTGCCAGAAGCAGAAGATGTAGATATTGAGATTAACGATAAAGATCTTCAAATTGACACCTATTGTGCGAGTGGCGCTGGTGGTCAGCACGTTAACCGTACTGAGTCGGCTGTGCGTATTACGCACAAACCAACGGGTATTGTTGTAGCTTGTCAGGATGAACGATCACAATTAAAAAATAAAGATAAGGCAATGCGCGTATTACGTGCTAAGTTGCAGGATAAAGCAGAACAAGAAGCGGCCGCTAGTGTCGCAGCTGACCGTAAGAGTCAGGTAGGGACTGGTGATCGTAGTGAACGTATTCGTACGTATAACTATCCACAAGGCCGTGTAACGGATCATCGTATTAATTTAACGCTCTATAAATTAGATGCTGTACTTAATGGTGATTTAGATGAATTGATTCAAGCTTTGATTGCAGCGGATCAGGCAGCGAAAATGCAGGAGGCTGATCAAAATGCCTAAGGAGCTGTGGACAATTGGTCGCTTGCTCCAATGGACAGAGCAGTATTTTCTCGGTAAGGGCGTCGAATCAAGTCGCCTTGATGGGGAAGTGCTGCTTTCTCATATATTGGGGAAAGATCGGATTTATTTGTATACTCATTATGATGAACCGCTAACGAAGTCTGAATTAGATGCGTATCGGCCTTTAGTCATTGAGCGAGGTAAAGGGTATAGTGTGGCGGCGATTATTGGGCAAAAAGAATTTATGGGCTTATCTTTTACGGTCACAAAAGATGTGCTGATTCCACGCCCTGATACCGAAACCTTAGTTGAAGATATTTTGAGTTTTATACCTAAAGAACAAGGACCTTATATATTAGATGTGTGCACTGGGCCAGGGACTATTTTGTATAGTTTATTGCATTATTTACCAGCAGCCACTGGTCTAGGGTTAGATATTAGTAAAGACGCTTTGGCAGTCGCGGTGACAAATAGAGAACAGTTACAGTTAACAGAACGGGCTAAGTTATGTGCGTCTGATCTTTTTACAGCCTTACAAAAGGATCCGCAGTATGAAAAGGCCTTTGACATTATTGTGTCTAATCCGCCGTATATTCCTAGTGAAGAGGTTAAAACTTTAGCTCCAGAAGTCTTGCATGAACCAGTTTTGGCTTTAGATGGTGGTATAGATGGCCTTGATTTTTATCGTCGTTTATTGACTGAGGCACCTCGGTATTTGAAGGCTGGTGGTTATTTAGCCGTGGAAATTGGTTATGATCAAGCTGAGGCTGTGATTGAATTGGCTACTAGGGTAGGCGTTTATGGAGATGTTGTGGCGAATAAAGATATAGCAGGTATTGTACGTGAATTACGTTGGCAGAAACTAGGTGATTAATATGGTAGCAGAAACTAAAGTGTATAAAAATTTAGATGCTACAGCAATTGCTGATTTAGGGAAACGGTTACGAGACGGGCAATTGGTGGCGATTCCTACAGAAACTGTATATGGCTTGGGTGCTAATGGATTGGATGAAGTGGCCATGTCACGTATTTATGAGGCAAAAGGACGCCCTTCTGATAATCCACTTATTTTGCATGTGCCCAATCAGGCTAGTGTGGAACCACTAGTTAAAGAAATTTCACCGACTGCTAAAAAGTTAATGGATGCCTTTTGGCCAGGCCCGTTAACGATTATTATGCCTAAATCTGATAGGGTGCCATTACGGGCTACAGGTGGCCTTGACAGTGTAGCAATTCGTTGTCCTAAGCATGAAATTTGTCGGGCTATTTTAGAAGCAGCTGGCGTTCCCATAGCGGCACCGAGTGCGAATATTTCAGGACGTCCCAGTCCGACTACAGCAGACGCCGTATATCATGATATGAATGGGCGAATTGAAGCCATTGCTGATGCGGGGCCTTGTGAGGTGGGCGTTGAGTCTACTATTGTAGAGTGTGGTGATGATAGTGTGACGATTTTACGTCCCGGTGGTGTTACTGATGCTATGTTACGTCAAGTTGTGAGTGCTGTGAATTTTGATGAAGCTTTAACCGCTCCTGATGTAACGCCTAAAGCACCAGGTATGAAATATAAACACTATGCGCCAGATGGAGAAATGACAACTTATGTCGGTGTTCCTAAGCTAATTAGTGAAGCTATGATTGAAGCGATGAAGGCGATTCAAGAATCCTACAACACATTGCTAAAAGAGTCAGTTGCTAAGGGGCATTCTGAAACGATACAGCCATTGCGCTTTGGTTTTTTTATCAATGAAGAAGTGGCTCAATTTTTAGATATTTATTTAGCAGAGCTTTCCGTACCTTTTGAGTTTGTTATTTATGGTAATGCTGCTGATTATCGTGGGTTAGCGCATTCTTTATATGCGGCGTTACTTTCGTTCAATGAAGCTGGTGTGACCCATATTTTTGCTACTGGCGTGCCGCGTCAAGGGTTGGGCCGTGCTATTATGAATCGCATGGACAAGGCTAGTGGTTATAAGATTGTGACAGCAGTTCCTAAACGATAAAGTGAGGTAGGGAATTTAAGCAAGAATATAGATTGGAAGTGAGGTTTTACTATGAATATTTTATTTGTTTGTACAGGCAATACTTGTCGCAGTCCTATGGCAGAAGGTTTAATGCGTGTTATGGCTGAAAAGGCGAATAAAGAGGTTGTGACTTTATCCGCTGGACTATTTACGGCACCAGGTGGTCGCGTTTCACCCTATGCAGAAATAGCAGTAAAAGATGTAGTAGATATTTCTGAACATCAATCACGTCCTCTTAATAAGGCTCTTATGGAAGCGGCTGATTTAGTATTGGGTTTATCTTCTGATCATAAGAATGTGTTACTTCGTCAATTTCCTGAAATGAAAGATAAAATTATGACATTAGGCGAATGGGCCGGAACGAATGAAGAGGTGGCTGATCCATTTGGCGGTACTCAAGAAGAATATGATGCCTGTGCTACTCAGATTAAAATGTTAATTGAAAAAGGACTAGCTAAGCTTGATTAAATTTCTATATATGATTAACTATCTTTAGAATATGTACAAATGTCGTTGCTTGATTTAATGTGACATAGTAAAATAGGGTGAGAGATAATTATATTTCTAAGCTACGATTAGGAGGGATAGGATGAAAGTAGCCATTGGCGCAGATCATGGTGGAGTTCATTTAAAAGCTTCCATAAAAGCTGTATTGGATGAACTTAACGTGGCCTATACTGACTTTGGAACCGATTCTGAAGCATCAGTGGATTATCCAGACATTGCTGGCCCTGTGGCTAAAGCAGTGGCTGCTGGCGAATATGATCGAGGTATTTTGATTTGTGGAACCGGTATCGGCATTGGCATTGCAGCTAATAAGGTAGCTGGCATTCGAGCCGCACTTTGCCATGATACCTTTTCAGCCCATGCTTCACGGGAACACAATAATGCCAACATTTTAACGATGGGCGAACGTGTAATTGGCCCAGGTCTTGCGGCCGATATTGTTAAAATTTGGTTAACAACTGAATTTGAAGGAGGCCGTCATGAACGACGCGTCGCCAAAATTGCTGAATTAGAGGCTTAAAGTCCTTATAATTTGGGGGAACAACTTGTATTTCATAGGCACTATGAGCTAAGTGTGTAGGAGGTAATGCTATGAGCATTCTTAAAAGTCAAGATCCAGAGTTAAAACAATGTATTGATTTAGAGTTGAGCCGTCAACGCAATAAATTAGAAATGATTGCATCTGAAAACTTCGTATCAGAAGCAGTTATGGAGGCGCAAGGCAGTGTATTAACTAACAAATATGCAGAAGGTTATTCTGGTAAACGCTATTATGGTGGCTGTGAATATGTTGATATGGTAGAGGATTTAGCTATTGCACGGGCTAAGAAATTATTTGGTGCCGATCATGTAAACGTACAACCTCATTCTGGTTCGCAAGCTAACTTTGGGGTATATTTTGCTTTATTAAAACCAGGTGATACTATTATGGGGATGAATTTATCCCATGGTGGTCATTTGACTCATGGTTCACCGGTAAACGTATCGGGTACATATTTTAATATTGTTCCTTACGGTGTTAATGCTGAAACGCAACAAATTGATTATGATGAAATGCGTAACATTGCATTAGAAGCTAAACCAAAAATGATTATTGGCGGTGGTAGTGCGTATTCTCGTATTATTGACTTCAAAAAAATGGCAGATATTGCTCATGAAGTGGGTGCTATTTTGATGGTAGATATGGCGCATTTCGCTGGCCTTGTAGCAGCTGGTTTACATCCAAATCCAGTAGAATATGCTGATGTAGTAACAACGACGACTCACAAAACCTTACGTGGTCCACGTGGTGGTATGATTCTTTGCAAAGAAAAATATGCTAAAGCCATTGATAAAGCTATTTTCCCTGGTATCCAAGGTGGTCCTTTGATGCATGTTATTGCAGCTAAAGCGGTAGCTTTTGGCGAAGCGTTGCAACCAGCTTTCAAAGAGTATGCACAGCAAGTTGTTAAAAATGCTAAGGTATTAGCAGCAGCTCTTGAAAAAGAAGGTTTCTTAATTGTTTCTGGCGGTACAGATACACATGTAATGTTAGTGGACGTTCGTAGCTGTGGTTTAACAGGTAAAGTTGCTGAATTCTTGCTTGATGAAGTAGGGATTACTTGCAATAAAAATACAATTCCATTTGATCCAGAAAGTCCATTTGTAACAAGTGGTATCCGCTTAGGGACACCAGCATTAACCACTCGTGGTTTAAAAGAAGCTGATATGGAAGAAATTGCATCGATTATTGCCTTAGTTCTTAAAAATTCAGAAGATAAAGCAAAACACGAAGAAGCTGCCAAACGCGTGGCTGCTCTTTGTGCAAAATATCCTATGTATCCTAATCTTTAATACGAGTAGCAGAGAGAGAGTTTCACATAATGTGAAAATGTACACATTGTTATACATATAGTATAATGTATGGTAGTACACACAGAGTAATGCACAGTATTTAGGCATAAGGAGGCACTAAATTTTATGAATGTTAATGTAATGACTCATCCCTTGATTCAACATAAAGTCACTTTAATCCGTAATGTAGAAACAGGATCTAAAGATTTCCGTGAATTATTGGAAGAAATTACACTACTAATGGGTTACGAAATTACTCGTGACTTGCCTTTGGAAGATGTAGAAGTACAGACTCCATTAGTAAAAGCAATTGGTAAACAAATCGCCGGTAAGAAATTAGGGATTATTCCTATCTTGCGTGCTGGTTTAGGCATGGTGAATGGCCTGTTAGAATTAATGCCAATGGCTAAAGTTGGTCATGTAGGCTTATATCGTGATCCTGAAACATTAAAACCAGTTGAATATTACTGCAAATTGCCTTCAGACTTGGCAGGTCGTCGTATTATTGTTACTGATCCAATGTTAGCTACTGGTGGTAGTGCATCAGCAGCGATTACCCTTTTAAAAGAAAAAGGGGCTCGTGATATTCAGTTGATGTGTCTTGTAGCAGCACCACAAGGGGTAGAAACAGTTAATAAAGAACATCCTGATGTGCGCATTTATGTGGCCGCTCTCGATGAAGACTTAAATGAACATGGCTACATTTTGCCAGGCCTTGGTGATGCTGGTGACCGTATTTTTGGTACAAAGTAATATAAAAAATATAGTCTAGGCGTTGTTGAGATAGCTTAGTTGATAAAAATTTAATAGTTTTACAATAGAACAAGAATGGGTATCCAATTCTTGTTCTATTTGTATATGCAGGTTTTTATTTGCCAAGGTATGGTTACTATGTGGTACCCTACAAGTAGTATGGCGTGTGAAGTCGTTTTTATTGATGAAGATTTAGGACTATAAATTAGGCTGAGCGTTTACTTTTTATGCGGATGTATTCTATAAATGCATTGGTTATGATTTTTTATCATTAGACATATATTTATATATCGAATATAATAGATATATAGAAGTTGTAATAAAGAATATTACTTAATTAATAAGCGTATTGATATATTTTGTTGTTTAAGGTAAAGCGAGGTAACTTATGAAAATGAATAAGTCTTTAAAAGTATTGGCCGTATCTTTGGTAGCAGCGGGTTCGTTTTCGTTTGCACAAGCTAGTGGTGAAATTACATTAGAACAAGCAACTGAACTTGCATTAGCGAAAGTGCCAGGTGCTAACACATCTCATGTATATAAAGCACATCCAGATTGGGAGAATGGCCGCAAAGTATATGAAGGTAAAATCTTTTTCAATGGTGTAGAATATGAATTTGAAATTGATGCAGCTACGGGTCAAATCACTGAATGGGATATTGATCGTGACTAATTAAATGGTGTGCTGTTTAGATTCAACAAGTGAAAAGTGCATAAGATTTAGAAGAATGAGTTATTAAAAATAATTAATTGAATCATCTAGTAAAATATAAGTACCTTCCTAATTTGGAGGGTACTTTTTATATGTTTATATATAAATTTATTGAAATAATAATATTGACTTGAAGTGGGCTTTAAGGTGTAAAGTGAAAATGTAAAACAAATGTAGAATTACACTAGATAGTAAAGAGCGTGAATTTAGATAGGAGGTATTTCAATGCAGGTTTCAGATTCAGAAATGGTGACTACTTCAGGAAAAGTAGTTCCTAAACAAACGGTTGGTCGTAAAGTATTAGGTGAATTTGCGCCCACCTTTGCTCATTTGAATGATGATGTATTATTTGGGGAAGTATGGAGTCGTGATTTAGAATTACCAGCTAAACAACGTTCTATTATTACCATTACGTCTTTAGTTTCACAAGGCCTAAACGGGGATGCTTTAAAAGCTCATTTACAAATAGGAAAACAAAATGGTATTACTAAGGAAGAAATTGCTGAAATTCTAACTCATGTTGCCTTCTATGCAGGTTGGCCAAAAGTATGGGGCGCCTTTCCTTTAGCACAGGAAGTATGGAGTGATAAAGAAGTATGGAGTGATAAATAAGATTTTATTTTTTTCCTCAGGTAGAGCCTATATTACCTTAGTAAATCCTTTAACAATATTTTGTAAAACCACTTGCACGACACTACCATATGAGGTAGAATATAGGCGAGGATATTTTTTTATCAACGCTGGGACGCAATCTGCACCGGCGGGATGAAAGAGGTACAGCATGAAAGATTTATCAGAGGTGTATCAACGAATAGCCCCAGAGTTAATGCGAATTGTTGAAGAGCGCTATATACTGCTGAATCACATATCATATGCTCAACCTATTGGACGTCGTATGTTAGCGACCCTAAGTAAGTTATCTGAACGCGTTGTGCGATCACACGTGGAGATTATGAAAGATAATGGTCTCATTGGTTTCACACAGCAAGGGATGATTCTCACTGAGGAAGGGAAAGAACTATTACCTCAATTAAATTCATCTATGCATGAGTTGAATAAAATTAGCGAACTAGAAGCTAAGTTAAAAGAAGTGCTCAACATAGATGAAGTCATTATTACGAATGGTGGTAGTGAAACTGACATGGATCGCAAGGAACTAGGGTTTCAAGCGGCTAAAGCGTTACAAGGGATTTTGCAAAATGGAAGTGTCCTAGCTGTAAGTGGCGGTAGCACAATGGCAACTATGGCGGAAGCGTTGCCAGCTAAAAAATGTCAAGCTACTATAATTCCAGCTCGTGGCGGGATTGGAGAGCGAGTAGAATATCAAGCAAATGTTATTGCATCAGTGATTGCTGATAAAATTGGCAGTACATACAAGATGTTACATTTACCGGATGGACTCTCGCAAGAAGCTCTTAACATTCTTATGACGATGGAACCACAAATTAAAGAAGTGATAGAGCTATCACATCAAACCGATATTTTAGTATTCGGAATTGGTGAAGCTTTGCATATGGCAGAGCAACGTCATATAACCGATGCACAACGCACGATTTTGCGTACTAAACGTGCCGTAGGTGAAGCCCTTGGTTATTATTGTGATGTTGGTGGTAATATAGTGTATACTACGAATAATGTAGGTATTGCTTTGACGGATATTGCCAACATTCCCCACGTAATTGCTGTGGCTGGTGGTGCTAGTAAAGCAAAAGCGATTATTGGTGTTATGCGGGCTTGTGGCAAAGGTACACTGATTATTGATGAAAGTGCAGCAGAATCAATGGCTGCCTTATTGAGTATTAGCTAGTATTTACGTAGACTTAGTTAAGTCTATATAGGAAATTATAACTTTTGTAGGTAGGATTTTTATCTAGGAGGAACTATCATGGCAGTAAAAATTGGTATTAACGGATTTGGTCGTATTGGTAAATGTGTAATGCGTGCAGCTTTGGATAATCCAGATGTTGAAGTAGTAGCGATTAATGATGTTGGCGATATTGAAGGTTCAGCTTTATTACTTAAACATGATTCTGTTCACGGTATTTTAAAAGAAGATATTAGTGTTGATGGTAACTATCTCATTGTTGATGGAAAACGTGTTCGCGTATTTTCTGACAGAAATCCTGCTAATATTGACTGGTCTGCTGAAGGGGTTGAAATTGTAGTTGAAGCAACTGGCCGTTTCCGCAAACGCGATGAAGCTGCACAACATTTAGGAGGTACTGTTAAAAAAGTTATTATTTCAGCGCCAGCTAAAGAAGAAGATATTACTATAGTAATGGGTGTAAACCAAGATAAATACGATCCAGCCAATCATCACATTATTTCTAATGCAAGTTGTACAACTAACTGCTTAGCACCATTTGCTAAAGTATTGAATGAAAAATTTGGCATTAAACGTGGTTTGATGACTACCGTTCATTCCTATACGAATGATCAGCGCATTTTGGATACGCCTCATAAAGATCTTCGTCGTGCGCGTGCGGCCGCGTTATCTATTATTCCTACAACAACAGGCGCCGCTAAAGCTGTTGCTTTAGTATTGCCAGATTTAAAAGGCAAACTAAATGGTTTTGCACTTCGCGTACCTACACCTAATGTGTCTGTTACTGATCTAGTGGCTGAACTTGACAAAGAAACAACTAAAGAAGAAATTAATGCAGCATTTCGTGAAGCTGCACAAGGTGAATTAAAAGGTATTTTGGGTGTATCTGATTTACCACTCGTATCTCATGACTTCAACGGCGATTCTCGCAGTTCTATCGTTGATGCTGATTTGACGATGACGATGGAAGGGAATATGGTAAAAGTTGTTTCCTGGTACGATAATGAATGGGGCTATTCTAACCGTATTGTAGATTTAGCGAAATTCATTGCTGATAAAGGCTTATAATTTTGACAGGGGACTATGTAGGTAGTCCCCTATTTTACATGTCTTGTAAGATTGTCTAGAGCAGTGGATCATTGAAGCCAATGACCGGAGGTTATGATGAAACAAACTATCGAATCCATAGATGTTGCTAATAAACGCGTTTTTGTGCGTGTAGATTTTAATGTACCTTTAAAAGAAGGCGTTATTACTGATGATACCCGTATTCGCGCTACCTTACCGACCATTAATTATTTAATGGAGAAAGGGGCAAAAATTATCTTAGCATCCCATTTAGGCCGTCCAAAAGGAGAACGTAAACCTGAATTTACATTAAAACCTTGTGCACAGCGATTAAGTGAATTACTAGGTAAACCAGTTGCCTTTGCTGATGATTGTGTAGGCGAAGTAGCTCGTAAAGCTGTAGAGACCTTAGAAGCTGGGGACGTACTGTTATTAGAAAACCTTCGCTATCATAAAGAAGAAGAAAAAAATGGTGAGGAGTTTGCCAAAGCTTTGGCTAGTTTAGCAGAAGTGGGTGTTAATGATGCTTTTGGTGTATCTCATCGTGCGCATGCTTCCGTAGAAGGGATTACTAAATTCTTACCTATGGTAGCAGGCTATTTGTTGGAAAAAGAAATTAAATATGTTGGTGGTGCTGTAGAACACCCAGAACACCCTTTTGCCGCTATTATTGGTGGTGCTAAAGTAAGTGATAAAATTGAAGTTATTTCTAATTTATTACCTAAAGTAGAAGTATTGATTATTGGTGGTGGCATGGCTAACACCTTTATTGCGGCGAAAGGATATCCAACTGGATCGTCTTTAGTAGAAACTGATAAAATTGAATTAGCTGCTTCTTTAATTAAAAAAGCAAGTGAAACGAATACTAATTTATTACTTCCTACAGATTTTGTTGTTGCCGATGCTTTTAGTAATGAGGCCAATCATAAAGTAGTATCAGCCGATGGCATTGAAGACGGTTGGATGGCATTAGATATTGGTCCAGCGAGTCAAAAAGCATTTGCGGAAGCATTAAAACCAATGAAAATGATTGTTTGGAATGGTCCAATGGGTGTATTTGAAATGGATAACTTTGCTGCCGGGACTAATGCAGTAGCAAAAGCAGTCGCTGAAGCAAATGCGACTACAATTGTAGGTGGTGGTGATTCTGTAGCGGCCATTGAAAAGAGTGGCTTAGCTAATCGAATTTCCCATATTTCCACAGGGGGCGGTGCCTCATTAGAATATTTAGAAGGAAAAGCCCTTCCTGGTATTGTGGCATTAGCTGATAAATAAGGAGGCTCTCATGCGTAAACAAATTATTGCTGGCAATTGGAAAATGCATACAAATATAGCAGAAGCAACCATTTTAGTAGAAGGCATCAAAGAAGCGTTAGCTAAGACTGAGGTAGATCGGGAAGTTGTTGTTTGTCCGCCATTTACAGGTCTTAGTACAGTAGCTGATTTAATTGATGAAACCTCTATTGGCTTGGGGGCTCAAAATATGTATTTTGAACCATCAGGTGCTTACACCGGTGAAGTATCTCCTTTGATGCTTACGGATGTAGGTTGTCACTACGTAATTTTAGGTCATTCTGAACGGCGGCAGTATTTTGGTGAAACCGATGCTTTAATTAATCAAAAAATTAAAGCTGCTTTTACGTATGATTTAGTGCCTATTCTCTGTGTTGGTGAAAGTTTAGCACAACGAGAAGCTAATGAAACACAAGCGTTTATTGATAGTCAATTAACAGCAGGCTTAGCGGATTTAACTGCGGAACAAGTGAGCCAAATGGTCATAGCTTATGAGCCAATTTGGGCCATTGGTACTGGCAAAACAGCGACGGCTGAACAAGCTGGTGAAGTTTGTACGGCAATTCGTGCTAAAGTGGCTAGTTTATTTGATGCAGCTACAGCTGAGGCTATTCGTATTCAATATGGTGGTAGCGTAAAAGGGAGTAATGCACAAGAGATTTTGTCGCAACCTGATATTGATGGGGCTCTTGTTGGTGGAGCGGCCTTAAAAGCTGAAGACTTTATGGCTATCATTACCGCATAATAGATGGGGACATACTAAAAACTTATTAGTAGTGATTTGTTATGGAAAATAATAAGTTTATAGTGCTAAAGGCTAATAAGGATAAAACTAATAGATTATAGTTAAGAAAGGATATGTGCATGGCAAAATTGAAAGCCCCAGTAATGCTAACTATCTTAGATGGTTTTGGTATAGGGGATGTAAATGACCCGACTAATGCAGTGGTACAGGCTAAACCGGAGAATTTCTTGAATCTTTGGCAAACCTATCCACATACTCAATTGCAGGCATCTGGTTTAGCTGTTGGTTTACCAGACGGGCAAATGGGTAATTCCGAAGTGGGCCATTTAAACATTGGTGCTGGTCGTATTGTATATCAAGAATTAACGCGTATTACTAAAGATACTGAAGATGGGAGTTTTTTTAAACGGCCTGTTATTGAAGAATTATACGATAAAGCTAAAAAAAGTCGTTTACAAATTATCGGTCTTTTATCTGATGGTGGTGTTCATAGTTCACTAGACCATATAAAAGCCATTATTAAAGGGGCAAAAGAAGCTGGTGTGACGGAACTTTATGTACATGCTTTATTAGATGGTCGCGACGTGCCACCTCAAAGTGCTCTAACTTATTTGACTGACCTAGAGAACTATATGAAACAGGTCGGATTAGGCAAAATAGCGACTTTAGGTGGTCGCTATTATGGTATGGATCGTGATAAGCGTTGGGAACGAATTGAAAAAGCTTACGAAGCTATTGTTGATGGCCTTGGGGTGGCTGCTGATTCGAGTAAGACGGCTATTGAAGCATCATATGCTAATGATGTAGTTGATGAATTTGTAGTCCCTGTTGTGTTGGATGCTAAAGGGGCTATTGAAGCTAATGACGCTGTTATCTTTGCTAATTTTCGCCCTGATCGAGCCCGTCAATTAACTCGTGCGTTAGTAGATCCTGAATTTTCAGGCTTTACTCGTAAAAAAGGTGTATTACCACTGTATATGGCGACTATGACGAAGTATGAAGATGGTTTGTCGACTCATATTGTATATGAAAAAGAAGTATTAACGAATACATTAGGTCAAGTTTTGGCTAATGGTGGCTATACACAACTTCGTATTGCTGAAACAGAAAAATATGCGCATGTGACGTATTTCTTCAATGGTGGTGAGGAAGTTCCCTTTTATGGCGAAGAGCGAATCTTGGTACCTTCACCCAAAGTGGCTACCTATGATTTACAGCCAGAGATGAGTGCTTTAGAGGTAACTGATAAAGTAGTAGCAGCTATTGAAGGTGGTCAATTCGATATGATCATCCTAAACTTTGCTAATCCCGATATGGTTGGACATACAGGCGTTTTAGAAGCCGCTGAAAAAGCTGTGCAAACAGTGGATGCTTGTTTAGGTCGTATTGTAAAGGCTATTAATACAGTGCAAGGCCATTTATTAGTAACGGCTGATCATGGTAATTCGGAAATGATGGTTGATCACCGTACAGGTGCACCCCATACGGCGCATACTACAAATCCAGTCCCTTTAATTTTAGTAAGTGAACAATATAAACAGGCACAGTTACAGGAAGGTAAACTTTGCGATTTAGCCCCAACTATGTTGGATTTAGGTGGGATTGCGCAGCCTATTGAAATGACTGGTCAGAGCTTACTGGTTAAAGAGTCGTAAGGGGATTGTTCCTAGATAAGATTTAAATTATAGCTGTCATATATTTAATTGCAATATATTTAAATGTGATATTCAGATAGTTTGTTAAGGAGGTAATTAGCATGGCAATGATTACAGATGTATACGCAAGAGAAATTTTAGATTCCCGTGGTAATCCTACAGTAGAAGTAGAAGTGTATTTAGAAGATGGTACTATTGGTACAGCAGCTGTTCCTTCAGGTGCTTCTACGGGTATGTTTGAAGCGGTAGAACTTCGTGATGGTGATAAAGGTCGCTATCTCGGTAAAGGGGTAGAACAAGCCGTGGCTAATGTAAATGATGTAATTGGGCCTGAAATTATTGGCTTTGACGCATCTGAACAAGTTGCTATCGATCAGCTCATGATTGAATTAGATGGCACACCAAATAAAGCTAAGTTAGGGGCTAATGCCATTTTAGGTGTATCTATGGCAGTAGCTAAAGCAGCAGCAGCTTCTTATGATTTACCTTTATTCCAATACTTAGGTGGTACCAATGCCAAAGAATTGCCAGTACCTATGATGAATATCTTAAATGGTGGCGCTCATGCTGATAATAATGTGGATATTCAGGAATTTATGATTATGCCTGTTGGTTCAGAATCCTTTAAAGAAGCTCTTCGTGCTTGCGCCGAAGTATATCATACTTTAAAAAATGTATTGAAAGAAAAAGGCTTAGCTACAGGTGTTGGTGATGAAGGTGGTTTTGCTCCAAATCTTGGTTCTAATGAAGAAGCCCTTCAAGTTATCTGTGAAGCCATTAAAAAAGCTGGCTATGAACCAGGGAGTGATTTCAAATTAGCTATTGATGCAGCGTCTTCTGAATTCTACAAAGACGGTCAATATAATTTAGCTGGGGAAGGCAAAGTAAAAACAGCCGCTGAAATGGTTGATTTCTATGCAGATCTTGTTGCTAAATATCCAATTATTTCCATTGAAGATGGCCTTGCTGAAGAAGATTGGGAAGGTTGGAAGCTATTAACAGAACGCCTTGGCAAACAAGTTCAGTTAGTCGGTGATGATTTATTTGTAACAAATACAGAACGTTTGGCTAAAGGGATTGCTACTGATACAGGTAATGCTATTTTAATCAAAGTAAATCAGATTGGCACATTGACTGAAACATTTGATGCGATTGAAATGGCTAAACGAGCTGGCTATACTTGTGTTATTTCTCACCGCTCTGGTGAAACTGAAGATGCTACCATTGCAGATATTGCGGTAGCTGTTAATGCTGGTCAAATTAAAACTGGCGCACCAGCTCGCAGTGAACGTGTGGCTAAATATAATCAATTACTACGTATTGAAGATTTATTGGCTGAAACAGCGCAATATCGTGGTCTTGATGTATTCTATAATATTAAAAAATAAGTTTTGTATAGGCGCGACTTAATATAATTAAATAAAAAACCTTTGAGAAAAGAGCTGTTAAGCGTAACTGTGGAATTGTGAATCTTGGCGTGACTTTTTCTCGAAGGTTTTTTTATTATATAAATGCTTGGAAATTTTTCAGTACAACGATAAAAAACTTAGTTTTTTTACTTTTTATTTGCGAGTAGCTCAATAATTCATTATAATGGAGAGTAGCGAATAAAAAGGGAGGTATAACCTTGGCAAACTTATATATAGGCTTAGTTCATTATCCTATCTATAATAAGCATGGCGAAGTCATTACGACAGCGATTACGAATTATGATATTCATGATATTGCACGAGCTGCGATTACTTATGATGTAAGTCGATATTTTGTGATTCATAATATTCCAGCACAACGTGACTTGGCCAAGCAGATTATGTCGCATTGGCAAACGGGGTTTGGGAGTACGTATAATCCTGATCGTAAGGATGCTTTTCAGGAAGTGGTGCTTGTTAATTCAATTCGCAGTGCAATTGAGGAAGTGACTAAGTTAGAAGGTCAGCCACCAATAATCGCCACAACAGATGCTCGTACATATGATAATACAGTTAGTTATGCTTGGATGCGTAAGACTCTTGAAAAGGGAGCGCAGCCTGTGTTAGTATTATTTGGTACCGGCTATGGTATGACGAAAGAAACTATGGAAGACTTTGATTATATTTTAGAACCTGTATATGGACATGGAGATTATAATCACCTTTCCGTTCGTAGTGCTGTTTCTATCATTTTAGACCGCTTACGTGGTGAAGCATGGTGGGAAAAGGACTGAAGATAGAACTATAACAGGATATTTTTAGGAGGTATTAGTATGTCTGGACATTCCAAATGGGCCAATATTAAACATAAAAAAGGTAAAACGGACGCATTAAAAGCGAAAGTAACAACTAAAATTAGTCGTGAAATTACGGTAGCTGCTCGTATGGGGGGTGGTGACCCAGTAGGTAATATGCGTTTAAAATTAGCTTTACAAAAAGCACGTGAAAACAATGTGCCTAAAGATAATATTCAACGTGCTATTGCTAAAGGTGTTGGTGCTACCGATATGGATAATTACGAGGAAATTACCTATGAAGGCTATGGTCCTGGTGGGGTTGCTTTAACAGTTGAATGCTTGACTGATAATCGCAATCGTACAGCCGCTGATGTGCGCCATGCTTTTTCAAAAAATGGTGGTAATTTAGGTGAAACTGGTTGCGTAGCTTGGATGTTTAATCGTAAGGGTGTATTTGTGATTGATAGCGAAGGTCATGACGAAGAAGAATTGACACTCCTTGCTTTAGAAGCGGGTGCTGAAGATTTGAAAGTGGAAGATGATACATTCGTTATTTACACGGCGCCAGAAGATTATGATACGGTAGAAACTGCATTAGGCGACGCTAACATTGAAACAGTAGTAAGCAAGATTACAATGGTACCAGATAATACCATTGCCCTTGAAGGCGACAATGCAGTAAAAATGCAAAAAATGCTAGATGCATTGGATGATCTTGATGATGTTCAAGACGTATATCACAATGCGGAGCTTCCTGACGAAGACGAAGAATAAAAAGACAAAGAATAATATATACGCATGAAATACACTAAGCATGGTAGTAAGCAGTCTACCATGCTTTTTTCGTATAATCCATTATATATAAGATTTTTCAAACTGTGAAAATATCCCTTAGTATTGATGCTGTGCATATATAATGTAAATTAACGGTGAATTATGCATAATTGCTATATCTATTTTGCGAAAAATTGATTAATTAAGGTGTATTATACAGGGCTTTATTGTATAATAAAAAGTGTCAAAAAACTTTTTAACTAGTTCCAATATCATCAATCTATTAGGTGTAAATGTTTGACGATTTATTGGACGATTCTATTTGACGGAAGATGAGGACCGTTATACAAGCAGTCCAGGCAGAGGGATATTATGGCAGCTAAATTAGAAGTACGATTTCTGGGAACACCAGCAATCTTGAAAGACGGAGAGGAAGTATTCTTCTCTTATAATAAGGTGAATGCCTTAGTCTATTACATTCTAGTTCGTGGCACAGTAATGCGTGATGAGTTAAGTGGCATTTTATGGGCAGACAAACCAGATGCAGTAGCACGTAAAAATTTGCGTAATGCTATTTATGAAGCAAAAAAAATCCTAGGCGCTGATACATTTATTTCACCGCGTAAAGCGATAATTAAGGTAAACCCCGCCGTAGATGTAGTCATTGACAGCAAGTTGTTTGAAGCTGATCCAGTTGGACAATTAGATTTATATAAAGGAGAATTTTTACAGGGCTTCTTTATTAAAGACTCTGTAGAGTATGAAGATTGGTATTTGGCCGAACGGAATCGTTTAAAAAATCTATACATGGATGCTATTAGCTCGAAACTTCAAAGTGCTGTAGATGAAAAAGATTATAGTACGATAGAACGTCATGGTAAGTTATTAATTTCACAGAACCCCTATGATGAAAGTGTGTATGCTATTGTATTAAGGGCGTATTGTGAACAAGGCAAGATGCAACAAGCCATGGAATTATACGAAGAAATGAAGGCTCTTTTCAAAAAAGAGTTACAATCTGATGTGCTAGCTGATATTGACGCTATTATTAAGGAAGCTTTGCAACAAGAAGAAAAGAATTTTCAAAATCGTTCCCATCGTATGCCCGTTCCTATTGGCCGTGAACGTGAACTAGAAGATATGACCGCTCATATTTGGTCATTTATGCGTGGTCGGGCTGGGGAAGCATTAATTTTATTAGGCGATGCTGGTAGTGGTAAAACGACATTAAAAGATATTGCACTTGAAAGTTTGCAAGATGAAGTGGCTGTTATTCAGACTAATTGTTATCAATTGGAACGAAATTTTTTACTTCATCCATGGACGGAAATCGTTAATGGCTTAGTGCAGTTATTAGAAGCAAATGGTACGATGATACCTGATTTTGAACTAAATCGTATTTATGCTTTGTTTCCACAAATGGATATGAGCATTGATCGCGATTTAGGGCTAGTAGAGATTAAGGATATTTTAAAATTTGATTCTATCTTTCACACCTTATCGACTGTACTGGATGTTGCTTCAGCCAATAAAAAATTAATTATTGTGTTTGAAGATATTCAGTGGATGGATCCTTTAAGTTTATCTTTGTTGAGTACTTTGATTTTGCGCAAACAATCCGATCGTATATTATTTCTGTTAACAGGGCGCGACTCACGTGAAAAAGACTTCCAACATTTTATTACGTCTATTTCAGTATATAAACGACTTCATGTAACACAATTAAATCCATTAAATAAAAAAGATATTCGTCGCTATGTAGAAGCAGCCAATTTACCAATGGCTGTTGATGAAGCTTTGTTGCATCAGTTGCAGATTGAAACAGAGGGAAATCTATTTTTACTTACAGAATGTCTAAATTCGTTAAAGACGACGGGGAGTCTTGATAAATTAACCAATAATATGGCGACGGTGTTTAAAGCTAATTATCTATCCTTATCTGAAGAGCAGCAGAAGATTATAGATTTTATTTCCTTATTTTATAATGGCGCGCCTATTGCGATGATAGGGGAATATATGAAAATGGATACCCTTCGTCTGCTTGAATATTTAGAAGGGTTAGAAGCGAAGAATTTAGTGTCACCATTTTCGCAACAAGCGGATGTGTTGTACGAAATAAGTCAGCAGAAGTTGAAAGAATTTATACAACAGCAATTATCCCCAGAAAAATGGAAAATATTGCATGGCTATTTAGGTACGTTATGGGAGAAAAAATTAACGCATTCTAAAAAAGACGTTGTGATTTATAAGCATTTAGAATATCATTATGAGCAAGCTGGAGAGCTTGTTAAGATGGGCCATTATAAATTAAAGGG
Organism: Veillonella criceti; assembly: GCF_900460315.1. Lineage (NCBI taxonomy): Bacteria > Bacillati > Bacillota > Negativicutes > Veillonellales > Veillonellaceae > Veillonella > Veillonella criceti. The sequence continues at coordinate 191,995 of NZ_UHIO01000001.1, forward strand.
GCTTATGTACTATCTCAATTTTAGCCATGAGTTATTTCCTGTGTTGAGTCTGTCAGAGCCTATGCAGACGGGTGGGGCTAGTTATTTTACAGAAGCTGATACTTTACAGTATCTAAATGACGTAGAAGAAATGATGGCGCGGATTCGAGAAACTTGTGGAGCCACGGCTGATGTAAAAAATTTGGAACTCATGTATTTGCATTTAATCGGTCGTTATTTTATCCGTGAAGGTAAATATGAAAAAGGGGTTCGCTATATTTTAGATCTTATTGAGCAAGCCATAGAAATGCGTAATCGTGATTACACATTGATGGGCTATAAACAGATGATTTATTATGATATTCAAACGGGTAATGCCAATGAAATGAAGAATTATCTTGAAATTGCTCTTGATTTGGCTGTTGAATGTAATTACCACAAAGAAGTGGGCATTTTACTGCGACTTAAAGGGCTCAATATGATTATGCAAGGGGACTTTGAAGAAGCAGAACGATTATTAAATGAATCTATTGCTACATTTATGGTGACACAAACCGTAGCAAGACGTTATGCATTAAATATTGCGGCGGCCTATAATTATATAGGGGAGATTCGTCGTGGCCGTGGTCAATTTGAAGAAGCTATTGAATACTATGATAAAGCATTGGCCATTTGTAATGATCAACAAGCCTATAGTTCATGGGTGGTATTTTCCTGTAATGCAGGTATTGCGGCTTATAATTTAGGCCAATTTGAAAAAGCACAAATTTATTTTGAACAAGCTTATGAGTTTTTCAATCGTTATGATTTTTACTGGCGCAGACCTATTGTAGAGTCTTATTTAGCTTTATTAGCGATGCGTGAAGGGCAGGAAACGGCTGCGATGCAATATATTGATGATGCTATGGCTAAGTTAACGATGATGAATAACCCTCAAGAAGTAGGGTATGTTAACATGGCAATTGCTTTAGTTAAAGCGCAGTATCCACAATCGGAAATTAATAAGCATTATCGTGGTAGTATTGCTATGTATAGTGGTAGAGCTTTGCGCTATTTAGATGTGTATCGAGATACGTATGAACGTTCCCAATTAGAAGCATTGAATGAAGTATAGTTATTATCATCAAGAAGAGACAGGTTATTATGACCTGTCTTTTCTTTACTTTCGTTATTTAGTGAGGTAAATAGATAGTTGATTACCATGTTAAAAATCGTCTGTAAAAAGTCCATTTATCAAGTAGAAATTATTTATGTATATTAGTGATATTTATAATCTTTTTGTTGAAATCCGATGACAAATTATTTATAATTGAAAAAGTTTGACAATTTTACGACAAAGCTTGTGTATACTGAAAAAAAGTAAATATTTACTAAGGTCGGACTAATTTACTAACAATGGTATTATTTAGCAAAGGAGTTGAATGTGTATGGATATTTTATTGAACCCCATAGTGGTATCAGTTATTGTTATGTCGATTGTGTGTTTGCTTAAAATGAATGTTTTATTAGCTGTTATCATTGCTGCTTTAGTAGCTGGTACAATTGGTGGTATGTCAGTCGGTGATACCGTGTCCTCATTAATCAATGGGATGGGGGGAAACTCTGAAACGGCATTGAGCTATATTTTATTAGGTGCTTTGGCCGTTGCTATTGGTCGTTCGGGGTTAGCTTCTGTTGTATCTCGTAAAATTACACAAGTCGTAGGGAGTAAAAAATTAGCGTTTACATTTTTAATTGCCTTTGTAGCGTGTTTCTCTCAAAACTTAATTCCTGTTCATATTGCCTTTATTCCAATTTTAATTCCACCATTATTAGCATTGATGAATCATATGAATTTGGACCGTCGGGCAGTAGCCTGTGCTTTAACTTTTGGCTTAAAAGCACCGTATGTTAGCTTACCAGTCGGTTTTGGTCTATTATTTATGACAATTATTAAAGATCAGATGGTAGCAAATGGTGTCGATGTAACCATTGGTGATATTTCGGCCGTTATGTGGATTGGCGGTTTATCCATGCTAGTGGGTTTAATTTTAGCTGTGTTCTTTTATGCAAAAGATCGTCATTATGAAGATTTACCAGTTATTGGTTCCGACGACAATCCTGGTGATGTCACTATGACTAAAGATTGCTGGCTTGCGTTATTAGGGGCTGCTGTTGCGTTCGTAGCGCAATTATATTTTAAATCATTACCAATTGGTGCTTTATGTGGTTTAGCTGTTATGATCCTTACTGGCGGGATTAAATGGAAAGATATGGACTTAACAATGGATGGTGGCGTGCGCATGATGGGCTTTATTGCCTTTGTAATGTTAGTCGCTGCTGGTTATGCGAATGTACTTCGCGAAACACAGTCTGTTCAGAGTTTGGTTGAAGCGACTACTTCTATTATTGACACTAAATTTGCAGGCGCCTTACTTATGTTATTGGTAGGTTTATTAATTACCATGGGTATTGGGACTTCTTTCGGTACTATTCCAGTTATTGCTTCTATTTACATCCCAATGGGAATGCAGTTAGGTTTTGGTGTTCCTGCTATTATTTTATTAATTGGGATTGCCGCAGCCTTAGGTGATGCTGGTTCGCCAGCTTCTGACTCAACATTAGGGCCAACATCTGGTTTGAATGCTGATGGTCAACATAATCATATTTGGGATACATGTGTACCAACCTTTATATTCTATGATATTACTTTAATTATTGGTGGCTTAATTGGTGCTTTAATGCTTGGTTAATTAGTCAGTAAATTCGTTTACAATAAATATTAGGAGATATGTGTAATGATTAAAACAGTTAAATCTATTAAAGAAGTTGTATTAACAGGCAATGATTTAACGTTAGCAGAGTTAATGGCTGTTGCGCGTTATGATGCAAAAGTAGTATTACCAGAATCCACGATTGAAAATATTAAAGCATCGCGAGCAATTGTTGATAATATTGTGAATAGTAATGCTGTGGTCTACGGGATTACAACGGGCTTTGGTTCTTTATGTCGTGTTCATATTTCAAAAGAAGATTGTTCACAATTACAGGAAAATTTGATTCGTACGCATGCGTGTGGTTTTGGCAAACCATTTAGTCGTGAAGCAACTCGTGCCATGATGTTAATTCGCGCTAACGCACTAGTAAAAGGTTATTCTGGGATTCGTCTAGAAACGCTAGAAACTTTAATTGAAATGATTAATAAAGGTGTTCATCCGTATATTCCAGAAAAAGGGTCCTTAGGTGCTTCTGGCGATTTGGCGCCTCTATCTCATATGGTATTGCCAATGTTAGGTCTAGGCGATGCTGAATATGAAGGGACTGTTGTTCCTGGTAAAGAAGCTATGGCAAAGGCTGGAATCCCTATTATTGCCTTAGAAGCTAAAGAAGGATTGGCGCTTATCAATGGTACGCCTGTATTAACAGCTGCTGGTGCTTTAGCTCTTTGGGAAGGCTTATGTCTCTTAAAATTAAGTGATATTGCAGCGGCCCTGTCGGCTGAAGCGATGCGTGGTATTATTAATGCCTATGATGAACGTATTCATACGATTCGTCCGCACAAAGGGCAACTTGATACAGCGCGTAATATGCGAGAATTATTGAAAGGGAGTACCTCGGTTACACAACAGGGTGAACTTCGCGTTCAAGATCCTTATTCTTTACGCTGTGTACCACAAGTGCATGGAGCTTCTAAAGATGCATTAGCTTTTGTTAAAGAAAAAGTTGACATTGAAATTAACTCTGTAACAGATAATCCTATTATTTTACCTGATGGTGATGTAATCTCCGGTGGTAACTTCCATGGGCAACCAATGGCCTTGCCATTTGACTTTTTAGGAATTGGACTTGCTGAAATTGCAGACATTTCAGAACGTCGTTTAGAACGTTTGCTCAATAATTCCTTAAGTGGCTTCCCATCCTTCCTAGTTAAACATTCTGGTTTAAATTCAGGCTTTATGATTACCCAATACGCAGCAGCTGCTTTAGTAAGTGAAAATAAAGTATTAGCACATCCAGCTTCTGTTGACTCGATTCCATCTTGTGAAAACCAAGAAGATTTAGTAAGTATGGGGGCTCATGCAGCTCGCAAAGCAGGTGAAATTGCGGATAATGTTCGTCGTGTAGTTGCGACTGAAATTTTAGCGGCTTGCCAAGCTATTGATCTTCGTGAAGATGAATTTAAACTTGGGGTTGGTACCGCAGCTGCTTATGAAGCAGTGCGTGCTAGCAATAAATTCATTGATTATGATAAAGACATTGAAATGTTTAAAGAATTAGAAAAAATTACGGCTATCGTAGCTGATGGCACTTTATTGGAAGCTGTAGAAGAGGTAGTGACACTCGAAATTTAATGTAGGAATATTTAAAGTTTAATGTTGTAATATATTAATATATGCTGGCGTATTAATGTGCTTGCTTATCTCTTGCCCTCAAGCAAGGTAAATTGAACTCCCTAGTCAATCGCTATTATTGTTAGGTCCATAGCGTGTTTGATGTAGGGAGTTCTTTATTTATAAGTATCGATATGATATAATTAATTAGTAATTGATTATGGTTATTGATTGTAATTACTATTTGTTTAAATGACTCTGCATGATAAAAGCAGTATAAAGATGACTGTGCTATTGTGAAATAGACAGTATTAGCGTATACAATATATGGAGGCGTTATAGATGAAGACATATGATATTATTGTTGTTGGTACGGGCGGGGCTACGATTGTAGCTGATGCCGCAATCAACAAGGGTAAGAAAGTAGCTATTATTGAAAAAGGCAAATTTGGTGGTACTTGTTTAACACGTGGCTGTATCCCTACAAAAGTTATGGTTACGGTAGCTGATGCGGTGCGTGAAATTGAAGAATTACCTAAAATCGGTGTCAAGGTACAGCCAGCGACTATTGATTGGAATTTGATGTCAAAACGTGTTTGGCAAAAGATTGATGAAAGCAAAGGCGTAGAAGCTTACTATGATAAATTCGACAATGTTGATTTGTACCGTGGTGCGGCTACGTTTGTAAAAGATAAAGTATTAACAGTAGCGATGAATACAGGGGAAGTAACTGAAGAAATTACAGCCCCTATTATTGTTCTTGGTGTAGGTGGTCATACAAAAGTAAATCCTATTAAAGGATTAGACGAAGCCGGCTACATGAGCAGTGAAAGTTTATTTGGTAATAAATATCCTCAGAAGCCTTTCAAATCGTTAGTTGTTATGGGGGGCGGCCCTATTGGTACTGAATTTGCCCATGTATTTGCTGCCGCAGGTACTAAAGTTACATTAATTCAGCATAATGTACGATTATTACCGAAAGAAGATGCTGAGATTTCTGAGCAAATTTATAAAGATATTACTCGTTTGGGGATTGATGTTATTTTAAATCAAGAACCCGAAGAAGTACGTGTAGAAAATGGTGAAAAAATTGTTGTGATTCGTGACCGTAAAACAGGAGAAATCCGTGAAGTACGGGGCGAAGAAATTCTTATGGCTTCTGGTATTAAACCGGCTACGGAAGAACTTAAACTTGAAAATACATCAATTCAGACTAAACGTGGTGGCTGGATTGTAACGAATGAATTTTTAGAAACATCTGTTGATGGTGTTTATGCGTTAGGGGATATTAACGGAGAAGCACCATTCCGTCATAAAGCTAATTATGAAGCAGATATTTTAGCACATAATTTATTTTATGCGACGAGTCCACAAGATTTTCGTTGGGCTCGTTATGATTTAGTACCAGCGGTAACATTTACTTATCCTCAAGTTGGTCATGTAGGTTTAACTGAACAGGAAGCCTTAGAAAAAGGCTATGCTGTTAAAACAGGGAAGAACTTCTATTCTTCTACGGCCAAAGGGTTTGCTATGGGTTTTGATCCTGGTGATGATAATGATGGATTTGTTAAAATTGTTGTTGATGAGAAGACAAATCATATATTAGGGGTTCATGTGATTGGACCACAAGCTTCTATTTTGTTTCAGCCATTTGTTAATTTGCTCAATAGCGGTGATACACCATTGGCACCAATTAACGAAGAAATTGGCTCTACCTTGACTAAACAGCTTCGTCAGGAAGGCTTAGTTCGTAAAATGGATCCTCATTCCGTAATTACGGTAGGGGAAACGATGTCGCCACATCCAACTTTGTCCGAGGTAATCATGTGGACTCAAGTGTATTATGAGCATCGTTGGTAAGATTTATTTTGTAAAAATTTAGTAAAAAATTAAATAATGAAAATACCTTTCTCAATTTATATGATTTTGTATGTTGCCTAAGCTAAGGCCCTATAGTAGAAAATATAAGTACTGAGAGAGGTATTTTTTATAATGTTAAATATTGATAATCAGTGAGAAAAGATGTATACTAGGTATATTGAAATAATGATTATTGTTTGAGAGTATAGGTAATATAGTAGGTGGAATAGTATGCAGGAACAATTAATTCGCTGGTTTGTTAAGGACTATGATTGTATTAAAGCGCCAGCGGTGCGTACGCGCTATGGTAATTTAACAAGTATAGTAGGTATTGTGACCAATTTAATCATTTCGTTAGGTGAATTGATTGTCGGTTTTTTAATAGGCTCAATTGCTATGATTAGTGATGCCATCCATGATTTAGCAGATGCTGGAGGTTCTACTATATCATTAGTAAGCTTTAGATTTTCTGCTAAGAAAGCGGATCAAGAACATCCCTATGGACATGGGCGTATTGAATATTTATTATCCATAGGATTTTCTATACTACTATTTGTGGTGGCGATTCAATTATTAATTGAATCGGTAGGGCGCATTTTGCATCCTGAGATTGTAGAATTTTCTATCTGGGCCTTAGTTGTTATGCTTTGTGCTATGGGCTTAAAAGTTTGGTTATACAGTTTTTTTAAATCGATTGGTGAACGTATTAATTCGCCCATCTTAAAGGCTAATGGTTTAGAATATTTATCTGATGTATGGGCGACGTTAGGAATTACTCTTGGTTTAGTTGTTGGTGGGTTGTTTCAAATTCCCGTTGATGGGTATTTGGGGGCCATTGTTTCAGTTATGATAGGGCGAGCCGGTTATCACGTATTAGCCGATGCTATTAGTCGTTTACTTGGCAATGAGCCAAGTCCTGAAATGGTAAAAGATATTGCAAATTTTGTAAAATCCTATCCTGGAGTTTTGGGGATTCATGATTTAATGATTCATGACTATGGCCCAGGCCATGTATTTGCTAGTATTCATGTGGAAGTAGATGCTAAAGAAGATGTTATCAAAAGCCATAGTTTGATCGATAGAATTGAACGAGATGCACAGAAGGAATTGTATATTCAATTAACAATTCATATGGATCCTTTATTAGTGACTAAAGAGTCAATGGCATTGTATGATAAAATTCATACTGTAGTTAAAGCGTATGATGAAAAGTTGAGTCTTCATGATTTGCGCGCCGTTAAGAGCGATGATAAAATACATGTTTTATTTGATTTGGTCGTACCATATTCAGATAGACAGCGAATGGATGACATTGCCAAAGCCATTAAGAAAATTTTAGAGGCTATGGATCCAACGTTTGAAATTACAATTACTGCTGAACATAGCTATACTGGCGATGAAAATATTCACGATTATAATTAATGGGACTGTAAAAATTTATAGTACACAAGAAGGCCACTCTCTCTGAGAGTGGCCTTCTTGTGTAAGAATATCAAATATGTATTTATGGATATAATTTAATTATTCAGCAAGTTCTGTTTTTAAAGGTGTTATACGTCCTTCTTCTAAATTTTCTGGATACCCGTTTTTAGCAAAATCAGCAGCGGCTACAAAGAGAATATCAGTAGAGGAGTTAAGAGCTGTTTCTGTAGAATCTTGTAAAACACCAATGATAAAACCAACACCAACTACTTGCATGGCAATGTCATTTGAAATACCAAATAAACTACATGCCAATGGAATTAATAGAAGAGAACCACCAGCTACACCAGAAGCTCCGCAAGATCCAATTGTGGCAATGATACTTAATAAAATAGCAGTGCTAATATCTACTGGAATCTGTAAGGTATTAACAGCGGCTAAAGTCATAATTGTAATTGTAATTGCAGCCCCAGCCATATTGATAGTAGCTCCTAGTGGAATAGCAATAGAATATAAATCTGGGGAAAGCCCTAAGCGTTTTGCCATATTCATGTTTACAGGAATGTTAGCAGCGGAACTACGGGTAAAGAAAGCAGTAATACCGGATTCGCGTAAGCATTTAAAAGTAAGTGGAAATGGATTCCGTTTCATAACAGCAAATACAATGATTGGATTTATTACTAAAGCTACGAAGAACATACTACCAAGTAAAGTTCCTAGTAATACAGCATATTCGAGTAATGCTTCAATGCCATTAGTAGCAATCGATTCAGCCACTAAGCCCATAATCCCAAAAGGTGCTAAGCGAATAACCCACTGAACTACAGTGGTAATGGCCTCAGAAATACCAACGAACGTTTCCTTAATTTCTTCTTTGGCATGACGAAGGGCAAAGCCAATTACTATAGACCAACCAAGAATACCAATATAGTTACCTGTCATAATAGCATGAAGTGGATTATCTACAATATTTTTTAGTAATGTAATTAATACTTCAGCAATCCCTTCTGGTGCTTTGGTATCTTGTGCTATGTTTGTTAAATGTAGGGTTGTAGGAAAGAGGAAACTTGCAAAAACGGCGATTAACGCTGATAAGAACATACCTATCATGTACATGGTAATGATTTTTTTCATACCAGAGCTTTGGCCTGCTTTGTGGCGACATACAGCGGCAATAACTAAGAAAAATACTAATAAAGGAGCAATACCTTTTAAGGCACCTACAAAAATAATACCTAATAGAGATAAATCTTTGCCTATATCTGGACTCACCAGGGAAATACCAATACCAATGACTAAGCCAATCATAATTTGATAGATTAAGGGGACTCGGTTGAATACCTGCAATATTTGTTTCATAATCATCTCTCCTCACATGAGTAAAACAATTCTTTTGTAATGGACATATGTCATTATAATACGGACAAAGAATAATAGCAAGAGGGAAATAAAAATATTTTGAAAACTATTTAATAATAATTAACATAATATATATAGACAATAATGTATTCAAAGTACACTCTATATCTTTACAAATATTACTATCTTTGGGTATACTAAAAGAATATATAAAGAAGAAGTTTGATTGTATAGGTTTGGCAGAATGCGAGTGAAGAAAGATATGGACGGGAATACAACGAGACAATCGTTACAATTTACAAATCATGCAGAGAAAGAAGTCTTTGTACAGGGCGTATTTTCTCATATTGCAAAACATTATGATTTGATGAATTCATTGTTAAGTTTTCATCAAGATGCATATTGGCGTCGATTTGCTGTAGAAAAATTAACCTTAGAACCTGATATGAGGTTACTAGATGTAGCTTGTGGCACAGGGATGCTTACGAAAGAAGCATTACGTCAAGTACCGTCATTACATATTGAGGCGTTAGATTTTAGCCCTGAAATGTTGGCACAAGGGGAAGTTCGTTTACATGAAGCCGGATTATTAGATCGTGTTAATTTAGTGGAAGGCGATGCTATGAATCTGCCCTATGAAGCTAATAGTTTTGATTGTGCCATGAGTGCTTTTGCACTTCGCAATGTGCCAGATATCATTAAGACACTCAGTGAGATGAAACGTGTTGTTAAGCCGGGCGGCCGAGTGGTTACGCTTGAATTAGCGAAGCCGACAGCTTTAGGGTTTAAGCAATTGTATTATTTATATTTTGAAAAGATATTGCCTGTGTTAGGGAAACTAAGTAAAGACAATTCTTCATATGCTTGGCTACCAGAATCCTTACGTCGTTATCCTCATCAATCTAAAGTATTGGAATACTTTAATGAAGTAGGATTTGAGGCGGCTACTTATTACGAATTAACTGGTGGTATTGTAGCTGTTCATGTTGGGATAGTACCAGAGGCATAGGCTTTAGCCTTTTGTGGGTTTATAAAAATGTTTAAAGGGAGAGGTCAAATTATATTGACCTCTCCCTTTGTTGGATTTAGTATATTGGGGAATTGTAGATATTAGTATACGTAGAAAGTAAGATCTACATCTTTACTTACAGTAATATCTCCTTGCTCTACTGGGGTAGAAGTGCTAAGCGCTGCATCAGCCATTTTGTACATACGCAAAGAGGTATTTTCCATAGTGTAGGTATTAGTAGAACCTACGGAAGCATCTTTAATACTTCCTAATTGTTGGCCTAAGGCACTGGCAATCACTTCTGCTTGATGGCGACCATTTTTAACAGCTTCAGCCGTTAGTTGATCGGTTAAACTTTGGTCTACATCAGCTTGGAAGCTTAGCGATTGGATATTGTTAGCACCAGCAGCGACAGCATTGTCAATTGCTTGACTAATTTTATTTAAATCATTAATACGTACAGTTACTGTATTAGAAATCACATAGGAAGTAATTTTTTCTTTTTGTTCTCCAGAATTTGTTGGGCGATACTCATTACGAGGGGATACAGAGAAATTAGATGTTTGAATCAAATTTTTACTAATGCCAAGATTAGTTAGGCGAGAAATTAAATCACTCATAACACGGTCATTAGTAGTTTTAGCGGCTGCTACTGTAGAAGCTTCGCTAGTAATACCTAAGCGAAGTAAGGCATAATTAGGGGCTACCGAACGTGTAGCGGTACCGCTAACATGGATTTGTGAGCCAGTGTCAGCAGGGGACGCAGCTAAGGCTGAACCAGTAAAGCCAGCGGCTAAAGCAGCAATTAAAAGACCACGAGTTACAGTTTTTTTGAATTGAAGTTTCATAATAGACTCCTTTTACATTCATAGATTATTAAGTTTCACCTGAAGTGTTGTCACAGAGATATTGTTTTAGAATCTACTCAGTGAGGACAAAATTACACTTCTAAATTAAAGGTAGGTTTTGTAGAACCTATTAATAGTATAGCAAAAATAAGGAGTTTAGCCAAATTTACTATGAGTTAAACTCATATGGTTGAATAAAATAAGGCTATTATGCCCATATAGTATGGACATTTTAGTATGGACATTTTAAAAGCATATCTATGAGGTCTTAGACTGAAGTTGGGTTAAAGCTGGACAATTTAGTGAAATAGTGGTACTGTAAAAAGAGAAAAATCGATATATGTAGATATATTTACTAATAAAGGAGTTAGTCCAATGAACCCTATTGATGTATTATTAAATCACCGTACCATTAGAGAATTTAAATCTAGTCCAATTCCACCTCAACAATTGAGTATTTTATTGGATGTAGCTAAGCGGACTGCAAGCAGTCAGGGGATGCAAAGCTTTAGTATCATTCGTATTGTTGACCCAGCTATTAAAGCGCAGATTGCAGAGGTATGCAATCAAGAATATGTAGCACGCGTGCCTGAGTTATTTATTTTCTTAGTAGATGCGTATCGCAATTCTCGAATTGCACGGGAACAAGGCGTTGTGAGTGATTCGGAACGTGATAGTGATCGTTTCTTTCAAGGTTGGACTGATGCTAGTTTAGCTGCACAGAATATGGTAGCGGCTGCTGAAATGGGCGGTTTTGGGACGGTTTATTTTGGTAGTATTTTAAATAATGTTCCTAAAATGATTGAAATTTTAAAACTACCAGAACTTACATTCCCTATGTTGGGCTTAGGGATTGGTGTACCTAATCAAAAACCACAATTAAAACCGCGAATGCCTCGTGAAGCGAATGTATTTGATGATGCTTATACTGTATTTGATTCGTATAAAGAATTATTAGAAGATTATGATGAAGAAATGGAACAATATTACGATATGCGTGATACGAATCGTCGTGTTGATTCTTTTACGAAACAAATTGCTAGTAAGAAGCCAGTGCTAATGCGCCAACATTTAATTCAACAAGCAGAAGCACAAGGCTTTAAATTTACAGATGTGAAAAATTAATAGTAAAAAAGACCATTTGGTTTAGTACATTGGGAAGGCATTGGCTACTTGTTAATGGCGAGTAGTCAATTGTTTTATTAAATAATAGAGGAACTATATGACCGTATATGATATTGCTATTGTAGGTGGTGGCCCAGCAGGACTTTCGGCAGCGCTCACAGCACGCGTCCATAATAAATCTGTTATTCTTTTTGAAGCAGCTGGATTTAGTGATAAGTTGCGTAGAGCACATCGAATTGATAATTATCCTGGAATAATGACGATTAGTGGGCCAGATTTTATGGATCAATTATTGGAGCAAACTTTGGCTTATGAGCCTACGATTGCAAAAGAACGAGTGCAGTCTGTTTTTATAGGGGCACCGTTTACAATTATGACTGATGAAAATGTATATCAAGCAAAAAGTGTAATTTTGGCAACCGGTGTTACTATGAGCAAAACAGTACCTGGAGAACGGGCTTTATTGGGGCGCGGGGTAAGTTATTGCGCAAGCTGTGATGGTCATTTTTTTGAAAACAAAGATATAGCTGTATATATAAATACGTTAGCGTATCAACAAGATGTAGAATTATTAGCTTCTTTAGCGAAGACAATTAATTTGTATATTGGTGGTGCTTTACAACTGCCAGAGGAGTGGCTAGCTAATCTGCCTAAATCGGTTATTGTTCATGCTAAGGCTATCGTAAATAGTGTAGTAGGTGAACAAAAAGTAACAGCTATTGAAACTAATGAAGGAACTCATGATGTAGATGGGGTCTTTTTCTTAAGGGATTCTTGTCCACCTGAAAATCTTGTTGAAGGGGTTGTATTAGATGGTACCTCAGTAGCTGTTGGACGTAATATGGAAACTAATTATAAAGGTTTATTTGCTGCTGGTGATGTGGCAGGAACTCCTTTACAGGTAGCTAAGGCGGTGGGCGAAGGGCAAATGGCAGCTTTTGGTGCCGTTGCTTTTGCTAGTGTCAATTAGTCTATATGGTTTATCGTAACTTAATAGGTTTAACAGTAATTTAATAGAATGATTAAATATAAAATTAGCCTAGTTAAAGAGTGTATTTAATAGACTAATTTTATTTTTAAGTTATAAGATATGA